>JAAUSF010000166.1 GCA_012033255.1 Cyanobacteria bacterium RU_5_0 | reverse complement strand
TAATCAAACGGAGCACAAAACTATGTGTGGCGTAAATCTGTTGGCAGACTCCGCTCCTCCGTCTGCCGTCGCTATCCCTCCCCCACCTGCAAGCGAGGATGGGGGAATCCCACGAGGTTTTGTTGAATGATCCGGCTATTTATGCCGTAAATTACTCTCAACGGTCAAAATGCTGATTGGACGAACGCACATGGTTAAAGATTAGGCTAAATGCCAGGAATATTTGCCAAAACCATTAATTAGCAAGTATTCTGCTTAAGGTTATTTTCCTGCCCCCGTGAGACTTTCTGGACTGCAAGAGGCTACAGTATGCAACCTTCCAATCCTCTTATTGTCGTAGGTGTGAGTGCAGTATTTACTATCAGTCTGGTTGGAACCGTCCCCACTCGTGCTGAGCATCTGCTGAATTCTCATCAGACCCATTCAACGATCGATGATGAACCCGCGAAAGCGACCCAACCAGACCCCGAAACAAAAGGACAGGTTGATTCAATAAAGCCTGAAGGTGAGGGTAGGGGTCAACAGTCCGTAATTAATGATCAGTTTAAGGCTGAGTTTAGCGGATTGCCAGAGTTCTCGCAACGCGATCGAACTGCCTATCCGTTCAAACCATCTGAATCGATTCAAGAGCCAGAATCGATCAGCCGCGATCGTCGTGAAACTGAGTTTCGAGATGATGGGATTGTCAGTGATGGGGCGACTGAAATAGCCTCCTCGCCTGAACCGTCCGATCCTGATTCAACTCATGATTCAACCGGAATCCTTGAACCGATTCAGGCAGAAATTCCAACCGAGGGCGATCGTCCTCAATCTACACGGGCAGAAGCAGTAGAGCCATCTGTACCTGAATTCGTCTCTTTTGAACCAACCGAAGTTTCTGAATCGACGCTCGTGGAAGAGGCTATCTTTGGCGGCGAAGAACAGGCAGAAGTAGATCTTCCTGACCCAGAAGAACCGACTGAAACGGTAGACTCTTCACTCGAAGAGGCTGAGCCTGAACACTCTGATGATGTGTCTCATGATGTGTCTCATGATGTGTCTCAAGTGGAAGAGCAGCCAGAAACGCCAGAAGCCTCTGAGATGACAGAATCTCCGGAAGAATCGGTTGAGATGGAGGCAGTTGAAGCGGCGGAATCTGAGGAGGCTCCAGTTCAGGTTGAAACGACCGATGTGGTAGAACCATCCGAAGAACCATCCGAAGAACCGCAAGCAGAGGAACCATCTGATGCAAACCCATCTGATGCCGTAGACTCTCCAGAAGCGCTAGATGAGGAGGCGATCGAGGCAACAGAAGCGCCAGATGAGAATACTGAAACGGCTCAAGACCCGACGACTCAACCAGCCGATGCGAGTCCAGAAGAAGCTCCTGATCCAGCAATGGAGGCTGAACCTGCGGAAACAACTCCGCCAGATGAGGCAGTTCCGCCCACTTCAGAAGATGAGTTGTTTAATCCTGATCGATCGACTCAGGACGAGTTAACCCTCCCGACGACGCCACCCCAACCGGAAGACTTCCCGCCAACCGATCGTCCGGGTGATGTGACTGAATCCGAACCTGCGCCCGACTATCTCGATCCTGATCCGAATCCGCTGAGTTTCCCGACGGAACCCGGCGAAGTGCAATTGGTCGGAAATCAGCCGATTACATTATCGCAGGCGATCGAACTGGCAATCACCAACAGTGCCGATCTTCAAGAAGCGCGAATCCAGTTGGAGCAAGATCTAGCCGCATTGCGAGAACAAGAAGCGGCTAACCTCCCTACGGTGAATGCAGGCGCGAATTTAAACTACCAAGGGCAAGAACAACCCAATTTTGAGCAAGAGGTTGATCCAGCCACAGGTCAAGCAGAAATTGAGGTTGATGGCACAGACTTTGATGACAGTGCCGTGTTGCGAGGCACACTAGAAGCGAACTACAACATCTTCACCTCTGGCAGACGACCCGCTTTGATTGCTGCCGCCGAACGCCAAGTTCGCTTCCGACAGTTGCAGGTCGAAGTTCAAACAGAGCAGCTAATTTTGGATGTCTCCACGGCATACTATGACCTGCAACAAGCTGACGAACAAGTGCGGATTTTCCAAGCTCAGGTGGAACAAGCTCAACGAAGCCTACTGGACGCTGAAGCCTTGGAACGGGCAGGGGTAGGCACCCGCTTTGACGTGCTACAGGCTCAGGTTGATTTAGCTAACGCCCAACAAGACTTGACGAACCAAATTAGCCAACGCGATATTGCGCGTCGTCAAGTGGTGGAATTGCTAAATCTGTCTCAATCGATCGATATTTCAGCCGCCGACCCGATCGAAGTTGCCGGAGTTTGGGATTTGACGCTAGAGGAGTCGATCGTCGAAGCATATCGAAATCGAGCGGAGTTAGAACAGGCATTGGTGCAACGAGAACTTGCTCAAGAAAACCGTCAAGCGGCGCTAGCTCAATTGGGTCCGCAAGTCAGTCTACAGGCAAGTTATGGGCTACAAAACACGCTCACTGGGGTGGGTACTGGTCAGCAGGGGGAAGATGACGCAGAATTCAACGGATTCCTGTCCGACTTTCAAGTTGTGCTTGGGGTCAATCTGCTGCTCTTTGATGGCGGTCAGTCGAGAGCGCAAGCCGATCAAGCCGAAGCCCAAATAGCGATCGCTGAAAACCAATTCGCCAATACCCGCGATCAGATCCGCTTCACGATCGAACAAGCCTACTCCACCCTGCTTGCCAGCTTCGAGAACATCCAAACCACCTCACTAGCCGTTCAGCAAGCACGAGAAGCCCTCCGACTCGCACGCTTGCGCTTCCAGGCAGGCGTCGGTACTCAAACAGATGTGCTGCTCCAACAAACCGCCCTGACTCAAGCCGAAGTGAACGCCCTAACCGCCGTTCTAGACTACAACCGCGCCCTCGCCACCCTCCGTCGCAACGTCAGTAACACTCCGGAGGGGTTCTTGAATGATGTGCCGTAGGGATGAGGAAGATGAGGAAGGTGAGGAAGATGAGGGGATGTTCATTTTTCATTCTTCGTTCCTCATCCCTCATCCCTCATTCTTCGTTCCTCATTCTTCGTTCCTCATTCTTCGTTCCTCATCCCTCATCCCTCCGCTCTGTTCAAAAATGCTTCTGCTTTACACAAGATGTCGATCGCCTGCTCTGCGGTGATCAGGCGTTTTAGGACGACTTGACCGATCGATCGGGTCTCTGGTTTGCTGAGGGTGGGGTCGATCGGTCTGACTTCTAGCATTAAAACGGCATCTTCGACTCGATAGAGCCACAGTTTCTCACCGTTTTCCAAAATACATAAATTAGTTTGCTCGATTTCGGGCTTGCGTCTCCAGGAGGCTTCGTTCCACAGTCCGCCAAATTCCCACACTCTGCCGATCGTCCAACCATCTGACAGGAAAAAGTATTTCACAGCTATTTATGCCCAGTCCGGTCAACTCTGTTCTAGCCCATTATGCCTTCCTGTCAGAAATCTATCACGCCTCAACGACTATAGCTAAGTGCTGGGTTCTGAGGAATGAGTGCTGAGGCAGGATTGATTGACCGTTTGCCTTTCAGCCTTGGGCAACGTCCTAACCACGCTGACTACTGCTATAGCAATCCCAAATCAATTGTGAGAAAACCCAAAGGGGTTTGGGGACTTCGTTCCCAAGGAGGGGGGCACTGCCCCCTCCACCCCCTTCTTACAAATGATTTAGGGCTGCTATATAGCGCTTTGTCAAGCAAGATTTGGTGGGTAATGGGGGGGGTGGGGTGTTGATCCCACGTAGAGGTTTTACCCCTGCACTCCGCCAAACAAAGACGGAATTAGACTTTGTGGCGCGATCGTAATTGTTGAACACTCTAACGATTCAAACACTTGATTTGCATCGGCTTCAGCCCGATCGCCAACTGTAGATAAAATGGCGACATAACTATCTGCTTCACGGATCACTTGCACGTCATATTTTACCGCCGCTAAGCGAGTGGTTTGATCGGGCAGGGTCAGAATGCCTTTCTGAATCGTCACAGGTGCCACAGTGCCACAAAACTCCTTATTTTCAACGCGAGTGTTCATAATCTGGAAGGCTCCTTCCGTTTGATAGGAAAAGGAGAATCCGGCAAAGAATTCATTCGCGGCGCTACTCTGCGGCTCGATTTCACCTGTTTCTTGGCTGACCGGAATCCGTGCGACGAGCAATTCGATCGCGGGAGGCGGAATTTGCCCATCTGCTAGCGTTTTTGGTATTCCATCAGGAGGATTGCTGCTAGCAATCACGGCGACCTTTGCCCCACCAACATTTGCCCCAAACATCCCCATTGAGCCACCTGGAATCTCATATTCAATGATGCTACTGGCGATCGCCTCGGCTCGACGCGGATCAAAGGCATTGTTGAGCGCTTTGATGGCTAATCCGGCTAGACCGATCGCCACCAACATTACCGCACCTGCCGTAATCGCAATGCCTTCCCAGATGCTTACAGAGAGAGGCTGGGCTGAAGAGTCGGGAGTCGGGAGTGAATTAGTCATGCGGGGTGAGGGGATAACTATTCTTCAACAAACACACTCATGATGATGATTTCTCCGTTGACTAATTCCATCGGATAGTCAGGACAGAGAAACTGAATTTTCTCTAAATCTTTGGCTGTGAGAGACATAGAGCCTCCTGAGAGCATTCAGACATCTCAACGATAATCTAGCTTAGAAATCTAGCTCAGATCTACGCCCAAAAACCGATCGAGGAATCGGCTGCGCCAGACGGCTCGGAGAAAGAAGCACCATTCGATCGCCACCAACCCAATGAATAGATAATTCACACCTCCCAATGGATACAGTTCAAAAAAGGTGCGGAGCGGGGGAATAGCAATAATTAGCAGATAACCCAACAACAGAAGAAGGGCGACGATCGAATAGCGCCAATCTCCACTGAGCGGTTCCCCCCCGACCCAAGCCGTTGTGGGAGGTTTGAGGAAGGGAATCAGCAATAGTTCGCCCATCACCAGGATAGTCACGAGGGCACTGCGCGGAAAGGCATGGTTTACTTGGGCGAGTCCGGAAACGGGCGGAAGATTGAGAACTGCAACGACAAGGTAAAACAAATACACTAACAGGGAAACCATTGTCAGGGTTAGGGTTGCCGGAACGACGAAATGTAGCATGGAGCGTACCATACTCCGACGCGGCAGAATTCCCGGTTTCGCCCAAATGGGAATGCACATCGTCGGAAAGCCAACGCCAATCAGAGCGACGATCGCACTTTGCTTGTTTTGTAACGGGAAAATATTGGTGACGATCGCCGTGGCAAAAATCAGCAGCGTTACACAGAAGGTACGGACGAGAAACAGCTTTAACACATCTTGAATGCCGTTACGAATTCGTTGTCCTTCCAGGAAGGCGCGAGGGAGTGCCCCAAAGGAATCTTTAAGCAGGACGATATCTGCAACGCCGCGTGTCGCTTTGCTGCCACTTTCCATCGCGATCGCCAAATTCGCCTGTTTCAACGACAACACATCATTGACCCCATCGCCAATCATCGCCACGTAGCGTCCAGAATCTCGTAGTTTTTTGATTAACGCGGCTTTCTGTTCTGGGCTAATTCGTCCAAAGATCGTGTGATTAATAGCGGCTTGAGCAAACTGAGCAGAATTCATCTCTGCAAGTTGCGAACCGGAGACCAATCGAGTGTCTGTTAGCCCTGCTTGTTTGGCTAATGCGGCGACCGTCTGAGGATTATCCCCAGAGATGATTTTGACTTCGATTCCGGCTCTGGCAAAGCCTTCGAGCGTTTCGTAGGCTTCCGGACGCAACTGATCGCCAAAGCAAAGGATGCCCAGGGGAACCAGGTTATAGGGAAGCTGAACCCGATCGCGGTCTGTTTTCAGCATGGCTAGATCGGGACTGTAGGCAAACAAAACAACCCGTAAGCCTTGCTCAGTTTTGGTTTCAATGTAAGCAGTGACTTCAGGACTAAGGGGCATTGCCGTTGCCAAGACTTCCGGTGCGCCTAAGACATAAATTCCGCGTCGATCGTCGTCATCGAAGGCGATCGCACTCCATTTGCGGGCTGAAGAGAAGGGAACTTCGGCTTTCGGTCGGCGAACTTGTCCAGAGAGGGCATGAGCGATCGCTTCACTCGTTCGGTTTCCGGCAGTTGTGCTAGCGGCATAATCGGCTAACAGCGGACGGAGTTCAGTTTCAGGGGTGGCGATCGGATAGATTTCTTGCAGCGTAATTTGGTTTGTGGTCAAAGTTCCTGTTTTATCTAGACACAGAGTATCTACGTTGCTCAATGATTCAACCGCATTCGCCTGCTGGATCAACACATCCTGACCAATCATTCGGACTGCCCCCAAGCCATAGGCTAATGTGATGGCGATCAATAATCCTGCCGGTACCAAGCCAGCAATCACGGCGGCTCGCTGTGCCAAATCATCCAACGAATGATCGCGGCTGACAAAGCTAATCGCCACTAACACCCACAGAAAACAGGAAATCAGCATGAACACCCGAATCACAACATTGATTTCCACTTGAAGCGGTGTCAGGATGCGACGAAACGCCCTTGCTCCTGCGGTTAGCTTATATGCCACGGTTTCGGTTCCGACTTTCTGTACCTGATAGCAAGCTGTCCCGCTCACACAAAAACTGCCTGAATAGACGGGCACTCCAAGGTATTTCGGGATCAAGTCAGATTCTCCGGTCAACAGCGATTCATCCACCTCCATCCGCCCATCCCCGACCACCTCTCCATCCACCACAATCTGATCGCCCGGACGCACCAGCACAATATCGCCCAAGACAATTTGTGTGGGATCAATGTCTTGCTCTCGCCCCTCCCGGATGACTGTAGCTCTAGGACGATTGAGAAGTGCAATGCGATCGAGTTGTTGCTTTGCCCAAATCTCCTGGTAGATGTTTACCAACACTCCACCAAAAATCACCACCACCACCAGAATTGCGTCTCCCACCCGTTGCAGCAGGAGCATGACTAGACTAATCGCGAAGAAAATTGCATTGATGAATGTGAACAGGTTCTCTCTAAAAATGTGGCTATAGGAACGGCTACTTTGGAGTAGGACATTGTTCCCTTGCCCTGCTGCCCGTCGCAGCCCAGCCTCATGTTCCGTCAGCCCTTGAAGAGAATCGGTTTGGTTGACATCAGCTAGATTACTCATGCAAGTGATTGGGGGATGAATGCGAGTTGGGAAGGGCAGCGATCGCCGTGAGATACTAACTTTGATATATGCTGTTCTCCAGCATATCGCCGATTATGGAGATAGCCATTTACCCTGGGCGACTCCCTCAACCGTCATAATAGTCTGAGGGATAATACGGAGGAACGCTAAGCGATCGCCCAGATTCAACAATGCCACCGAACGATGCCACCGAACGTAGTTGCAATTCTTTCAGCAGACGAATTACGCCGCACCCTGACCCGTCTGGCTTCTCAAATTATCGAACGGGCTGATCTGTCCAAGCTGGTACTGTTAGGAATTTACACACGAGGCGTTCCGTTAGCTGCCTTACTCGCGCGTCAAATTGAAGCGTTAGAACAGGTTCAGGTTCCCGTTGGTTCATTGGATATCACGTTTTACCGGGATGATCTCGACCAAATCGACCTGCGAACACCCGAAAAAACCGATATTCCATTTGATTTAACCGGGAAAACAGTAGTTTTAGTCGATGATGTCATTTTCAAAGGTCGCACCATTCGGGCTGCCCTGAATGCCATCACCGAATATGGTAGACCCGAAGCGATTTGGCTAGCCGTATTAGTCGATCGGGGACATCGAGAACTCCCGATCCATCCAGACTTTACGGGCAAAAAACTCCCCACTGCAAAAGAAGAACAAGTCAAAGTCTACCTGCAAGAAGTGGATGGTCGAGATGGCGTTGAATTAATTACTCGTGTAGGGAGTAGAGGGGTGGGTTAACTATTTTCTCTCAAGAGAGTGCTTGCCAATACCCATCTATTTTGTAGTCGATCTATAGTTATTTGGACGACCTTGAAACAAAACGTCAATTTGGGGGACGATAGAGCAAAGGCGTATGAGAGTATGAAATTCAACCTTCAACTCAACCCACTGAAGCAGCAACTTCAGCAGCGATTCCAGCAACTCAGGCTTCAGCCTACGGTTTTGCGGCTGTTAGCACTGGGGTTGGCAACACTGTTGGCGATCTTAGCGATCGGCGGAATTCGGGCGATTGCGAGAGTCGATATGACAACTTCTCCACAACCCGCTTCGATCGCACCTGGAGATCTTGCAGGTCTTCCACAGCCTTCTCCTCAATTACCCATGAATGAGTGGGATACTAGTGCGTCGCCAAGTCCATCGCCATCAGTCAGCCCTTCCCGTGTTGCTAGTCCTGCGAGTCCGTCTCCTGTTGCCCCTGCGAGTCCATCTCCGTCCCCTGTAGTACCGCCTGCTGCGGTCGGTTATCTGCCCCCTCAAGAAACGGCTTCTGCTGATCCAAGTAATTATGGCGATCGCTATGCGACAGATATCTATGGCAACCCTGTTAATCAGGATTGGCTGATTGTCCTCCATGAAACGGTCGGAACGGCAGACAGCGCGATTCAAACCTTCCAGACGCCCCATCCTAATGAAGATGATCAGGTCAGCTACCATACAATCATTCGGCGGGATGGCACGATCGTCTATATCGTCCCACCAGAAAAACGAGCTTACGGTGCGGGTAACTCTGTCTTCGTTAGTGCAAATGGAGTAGAAACCGTCCACACTGATCCTAAGTATCCTCCTTCGGTTAACAATTTTTCTTATCATATCTCTCTAGAAACACCGCCCGACGGACATAATGACAATCTCAGTCACGGTGGCTATACCCAACAGCAATATGACTCGCTAGCCTGGTTAATTGCTAGAACGACTGTGCCAGACGATCGCATTACAACCCATCGGGCGATCGATCAATCGGGTTCTCGCATTGATCCACGCAGCTTTGATCCACAGCAATTTTTGGCGCGGCTTCATTTGTATCCACATCGGAGTGCTGTGAGTAGTCAGGGATGAAGGGTGTAGGGATGAGGGATGGATATGTTTCAAACATCCTCTGAGTGTGTGAGTTTAGCTGAAGCATGAATTTACAACAGCAGGTTCGGTTTTATCTGGAAGATATTGATACGGCGATCGGCAAGTCAGTTAACCTGATCATCACCGGATTGGTTCTGTTGTCTTCCGCGATTTTTATTGCCGAAACCTATCCAATTCCCGTTTTACTTCGCATTCAGCTTAATTTACTCAATCAATTCATTTTGGTTGTTTTTACGATCGAATATGCCTTTCGGCTTTGGAGTGCAGAAAATAAACCCAGATATTTTTTTAGCCTCTATGCGTTGATTGACTTGTTGGCAATTCTGCCGTTTTTATTCACGACTATTGACATCCGATTTATCCGAATTTTTCGTTGGTTTCGGATTCTTCGTTTGATTCGTTACGTTGAAGGAAAGACTATCTTTGGTTATGTCAGCCGAGAAGATAGCGCCATCTTTGCACGAATTTTATTTACGCTTTTCACAATCATTTTTATCTTCTCTGGCTTGATTTATCAGGCAGAGCATTTTGTGAATCCAGAGAAATATTCCACGTTTTTAGATGCTGTATATTTCTCGGTCGTGACGATGGCAACTGTCGGATTTGGTGATATCACTCCCGTTTCACAAGTCGGGCGTTTATTAACCGTTTCGATGATCCTCACTGGGATTGCCCTGATTCCGTGGCAAGTTGGAGAGTTGATTAAACAATTATTGAAAACCTCGAATCGATCGGTGCTAAGCATCCTTTGTACGAACTGCGGTTTAGCGTCTCATGATGCGGATGCAAAATTCTGCAAGATCTGTGGAAAGCTGCTAGCGAGGGTCGGGAGTGCCTGTGAATTACCTCTACAAGATCTGTCAGAATTCAGAACGGAAATCGAGAATTCAACTTAATCGCCGCGAACGGAACCCCTGCTTTAACAAATAATGAAGTTTAAGAAAATTGCTACCCTAGTAGTCTGTCAACGTTGAAGTGAGGGGTTGGGAGTGGATGGGTCGATGGGTCGATGGGTTGATGGGTTGATGGGTCGATGGGTCGTTCCGTTTATAAATTCCCGTTAGATTCAATAAAACAGTAAAGATTTATGAAAAATTAGCAGAAGCACTCTATGAGCCAAGCTTCGCACTAAAAGATCGCAAATTAAAGGAGACTAATAAAGTGGTTGCTGCAAAACTTCGAGTTGGCATTATCGGTGCAGGAACGTCCGGTGTGTATCTTGCCGGGCTATTGATACGCCAGGGATTTCAGGTTGATGTGTTTGAACGATCGCCCTATCCTCGCACAGAGGGGTGTGGAATTCTTCTGGTTTCGTCTGGCATCAAAGCGTTGCATCAAGGCAATTCTCAGCTATGCCAAACGATTATTGACTCTGGTGTAACGGTGAAATCATTTGAATTCCGCAATTTGCGGGATCAGGTCGTCAGTTTTGAGTCGGTGTCCTATGAAGACAACGAATTACCTGGAATTCTCATTCATCGGGGAGCAATTCTAAAAGCACTCCTTGAAGAGTTGCCGCCAGACTATCTTCATCTAGGCACTCAGTTTAAATCGGCTTCACAGTCTGACACAACCGTAACCGCTCATTTTGCGGATGGCAGCCAGTGGGAGGGGGATCTGCTCATCGGTGCGGATGGAATTTCCTCAAAGGTGCGGGAATTTGTTGTTCCTGGCGTGCAACTCAACTACTTGGGTGATTTAGTTTGGCGGGGGATTCTCGGATCACACATTTTGTCCGGATGGCAGTTTCGTGGTCTATGTGCGTGGACGAGGAATCTATGCTAACTTTTTTGACATTGGAGATGGATACACTCATTGGGGATTTTTTCTTGAAATCGCTCAGCAGATCGGCGAAATTGGAGGGTTACAGCCGCATAAAACTGCAATTCCTCGTAAAGAATTGGCTAAACTTCCTGATAAGCCACGATCGATCATCGAAGCTACTCCTGAAGAGCAAATTATATCTCGCTTTTCCTATGACATTGATCCGTTACCTCGGCTCTACTCAGGTCAAATTCTTCTGATTGGTGATGCGGCTCATGCGAAAAGTCCGACACGGGCACGCGGTATGACCGCTGGCTTCGAGGATGCCTTTGCACTATCGCAGCATCTCGCTTCAACGACTCGTGTTGAGAATGCTCTCGCCTCCTTCCAGGCTGAACGACTCCCGATCGTCCATGAATATCAACGAACCAGTCGCGATGTCAGTATGAAGATTGGTCGTCTTCGCAAAAAGGCATCTGTTTAACCAGAAAAAACCCGCTATCTAAGCTACAGAGTTGGTGCATCGCTTTTAGGAGATTTCCGACAGATAAAATACCTGCGTAGGATGGGCAAAGGCATCCGTGCCCATCCATGATTCTGGCTGACGATGGGCACGGGTAAGACCCTTTGCCCATCCTACGAATTGGTAGATTCTT
>JAAUSF010000165.1 GCA_012033255.1 Cyanobacteria bacterium RU_5_0 | reverse complement strand
ATCGATCCTGACCAATAGCGGTGTTTGAGAGGGAGGGAGGGGCGATCGATACAGGATTCACCAGAGGCAGGCTAGAAGCCTGCGCGACGGAGGGGCGATCGGAGGCTGACCAATAGCAGCAAGGGTTTAGGATAACTAAAGACTTTTTTCTCAAATTTCTCAAACAGATTTATCTTCGCTTGGATATAATTCAGACCGTTACACTCTATAAAGCAACCCAACCAGGGAAAGGACAACGACTTGTAGAACAGGGGTTTCAAGCTACTGATTTTCCCTATGATTTGTTTCCGATTTTGAACCAGTATCCAAGAGTTCTAAAGCCGAGGTGATGCCATGAGTGATCCGTTTTGGAATCAGGTTAAGTCGAACTATCGGTTTGGAGAACTGGTTCATGGCCGGGTTGAGCATCATGCGCCGTTTGGGATCTTCGTAGATATTGGCGATCAGACGGTGCGGGGCATCGTGCAGATTACTGATTTTGTGGATAGTGGAGACATGACCCCGGAGATGTATCCAGAGATTGGTTCGCCGATTGGGGCTGTGGTGATCGGATATACCGAGGACGATCGCAATCAAGTTTGGCTGAGTGTAAAGCCGAGTGTGTTACAAAAAGCTTTGGTTCATCTCAGAGTTCCAGCAACAAGCGATCGATCCTGACCAATAGCGGTGTTTGAGAGGGAGGGAGGGGCGATCGATACAGGATTCACCAGAGGCAAGCTAGAAGCCTGCGCGACGGAGGGGCGATCGGTTGGTTTGGATTTTGGATTTTGGATTTTGGATTTTGCGATCCAGTATCCTGCTAAGGGAACCCATTGACTCAACCGCTTTTTCCTATGGCAGACATCGAAAAATTTGTCGTTAAAGACGACGGCGCAGAATACGAGTTTTACATTGAACCCACTACTGATACCGCCGATCTCCCAGAAGACGATGACTACCGCGATGTCACTCTGCCGACGATCGACATGCAGAAAGTCCACCGCACGATTCGCGGCTATGCCAAGTATGCGATCGGCGCTTTCGTCAACTTTGGTTTAGCTGAAATCGAAGAAATGAACCTGGAATTCAACATTAAGATCGCTGGAAAGGCAGGTTTACCTGTCCTCACGGAAGCCTCCGCCGAAGGCAGTTTCAAAATCCAGGTGAAATGTAAATTCCCTCACCCACCTAATCCCCAACCTTGAGGTGTATTTAACCGTCCACATTATTTTGCTTGAGCGATCGATAATCACTCAATGCTTCTTCCCGATTCAGCCGATCGCCATCTTCAGTATGGTCAAAAGGTTCTGTCATCAGTTGCGCTAATCCATAGTTCTCAAGAATTTCTTCGATTTGCTCAAATTCAGCAATGGGAATTTGCACTGATGACTACCTCGATGTCACTCTGCCCACGATCGACATGCAAAAAGTCCACCGCACGATTCGTGGCTATGCCAACTAGTTTGGACTATTCTGAGTAATTCAGGTTGAGAAAAAATTGAAGTGTTTTCGAGTTGGAGAGTAAGCTGTTCTATCGCTGAATCGATCCGTGCGAGATTCCCATAGAAGGCACTACCCGCTATCGACGACGATCGCAAAGGATTGAAACTACCTTCTAACCCACCTGAGGGCAAATGGCATTCGCCCCTACGATATTTGAAAACTGATCCGAAAAAAGATTTACGCCCTCAACCCCGATCGCCCAGCAACATAATAACTTCATCCGTTTGGTCGAGCTTCCCGATCGAAACCCTCATCCCTCATCCCTCATCCTCCCCCCCGTTCCCAATCCTTTAATTCCCAACCCCTTTTCCCAGACGATCGGCAATGAAAACCGAAATGTACTGCCTTCACCGAGATGACTTGCGACTTCAATCACACCCCCTTGAAGTTCCACAAGACGACGACAGATGGCTAAACCAATGCCTGTGCCACCAGAGTGGCGATCGCGGGATCGATCGGCTCGCCAAAATCGCTCAAATACGTGGGGTAACTCTTCGTTGGCAATTCCCTGTCCTGTGTCGATGACAGCGATCCAGAGCATGGCATATTCTTGGCGCACTTGCACAGTGATCGAACCCGCAGGCGTGTAGCGGATGGCATTACCAATCAAATTTACTAAAATCTGTTCGACTCGTTCTGGATCGGCTAAAACGAGCGGGGTATCAAAAGGATAGTCCAGGAACATTTGCGGACTATTTTCTGCCAACAGTTGATCAGAAAATTTCTGCACCACCGATGACAACAGGGGATAGAGATCAAACGGATGAGCATCGATCGGCAAATAACCTGCCTCCATCTTGGAGAGTTCTTGCAAATCATTCACTAATCGCTGCATTCGAGTTACTTCTCTAGACAGCCGATAGTAGATATCCGTCGAAGGTTCGATCGTGGTATCTGCCAGTCCTTCTAAATAGCCCTTGAGAACCGTAAGCGGCGTTCGCAGTTCGTGAGTGAGATCGCTAACCAGTTCTCGACGGCGTTGCTCTACGTCCGCTAAACTGTCCGCCATGCGATTGAAGCTTGAAGCTAGCTGATCTACTTCTGGAATTTCGGTTGCTGGAACTCGTTCTTCTAGCTGCCCAGACGCAAATTTTTTGGTAATTTCCTCCATTTGAATGAGCGGTTGTACGATTCGTTTAGAAACCAGGTAGCTCAATGCCCCGGCTGCGGATGCGCCGATCGCCACGGACCAGAATGCACCCTGGCTCCAGGCATCTTCAAAGCTTTGAATCAACTGCGCCCGGACTTGTTTAACGCTGACGCCGCCCACTTCAATTTGCTTGAGATAAACCACGAAGAAGCGAGGCGAGGAAATTTTGCCGATTGTCAGCAGGGTCAACAGTCCCACGATCATCACAATGATGTGAGAGAGAAACAGGCGCGCTCTCAATCCCATTTTGCCCTTGCTAGTCATCTTAGACCTGCCCATCTAACGACTATACCGCCCGATTAACTCTGCTCCCGCCAGAATATGTTCCTTCATCGCCTTAATCACCTCAGCCTTGGTCGCTCCGGGAGGCAAATCTAGCACCGTATCCAGCGCATAGAGCTTGAAAAAATAGCGATGAGTGCCGTTGGGAGGGCAAGGACCACCATAGCCATATCGTCCAAAATCATTCTTACCTTGCACTCCTCCAAGGTTCAAAATTGGCTGAGAAGGAACCCCTTCCGGTAGCTCACGAATTTTAGGATCTAGATCATACAATACCCAGTGAACATAGGTTCGCCTAGGTGCGTCAGGGTCATCAGCAATCAGAACTAAGCTGAGGGTTTTTTCAGGGGGAGCATCCCAGGTGAGGGCAGGTGAAACGTTATCTCCGTCACAGGTATACTTTGCCGGAATCGCCCCATCTGGAGGGAAGGCACTGCTTTCGAGAATCATTGTTTTAGGGACTTGTAGCGACTCTTCAGCATCCGATCGGTTGGTAGCACAGGCAACCAGGGATAGGCTACTCACCCCTATTATGCCAATTCCGCTTAGACTGCTCAACCGTCGAAGGAAGCAACGCCGACCCATCATAGGTTTGAATTATCAACATAGGCTGAAGGTTTCACTCTTAGCGTAGCTTTTTTGGGAGCCAAATAGTTGTCGGGACACAATGAAGCTGAGTGAAGTGGCGCTATAACTGCCAAATTCTTCAATCGTAAATTCAGGATTTTCTGCCAAAAATTCATCAAAGGCATGGCGCTCAGTTTTCTTGCCAGGAAAGAGATTGCTCGATCGCCAATCATCAAAGAATATAATCGTCTGTTCTTGAATCAGCGGCGCACAAAATGACAGAACTTCTTTGGCAGATGCATATAAATCGCAATCGACCATAATGATGCTAGCTTTTTCAATTTGATAATGCTGAATTAGATTGGTGGTTAATGTATCGCTAAACCAGCCTTTAATCAGAAAAACTCGATTCCAGTCAACGCCACGATCGCTTAAAATTTGCCAAGTCAGTTCATAGTTAAATTTGAAATCTCCTGGTTTCCAGATGCCTGCTTCATCGTCATTCGTTGCCGCTTCTGGCAATCCTTCAAACGAGTCAAACCCAAATAAGCGCATCTGATTTAATCCGAGATCCTGAAGAACTTGATACAAACAGCTTAACGATGTTCCGTTGTAGACCCCAAATTCTAGATAGTCTCCCAAGTTTTTAGTACCAAATTTACGGCTCAAGTAGATAAGCGCCTGCCGTTGTTTTCGTTTGAGCGGTTCGACTGGAACGAGCGTCAGTCCAAGATGGTTAGAAGGAGTTGATTCAATTGACTGTGAAGATATTTGAGTCATTAATTGAATCATCCAGTGAGTAAGTATATGACGATGTAGGCCAATTGCCGAAGTGATGATAAGCCGACGAATGCTGAGTAGAATATTAGAGATACGGGGCATGACAACTTCCTTGAGTTCCGTCTCAGATTGCCTACCGATCGCGCACACCGTACCTTCTGAACATAGGCAACGAGTGGCGATCGGAATGGTCTACAGAAAACTTACCTAGACTGATGCTTGGAAACGTAGCGATACGCATCAATCATGGCGGAGTCAAGCCACCTGGAATTCTTACGGCTGGAACACTGCGGAGGATTAGCTCAAGCCTAACAAGCAAAACACCTCTGAACAGGAGTTGCTGACAGTGAGCCAGGAAAATGGATTTTGAGTAACCTGGCTTAAACATAGCAAATAGCCTTTGAGCAATTAAGTATGCACATCCAGAAGGATGAGCAGAATACTAGCCTGCCATAGAATGGGTTCTTATTGCAACCTTCACAGGCGCGGCATAAAATCTTTGCAAAAATTTTAAAGAATTGCTCAACTCACTCTCGAAACGACGAATACCGCAGAGTGATCGGTATAGCAACCAAATTCTTCGATAGCGTAATGGGGATGTTCAGCCAGATACTCATCAAATGCTTTTTTCTCACCCAAGTTCTTTTCGGCTAACTTATTCGAGTTCCAATCATCAAAGAAGACGATCGCCCGATCTTGAATTAGAGGCATACAAAATTTCAAGACATCTTGGGTTGAAGAATATAAATCACAATCAACCATAATCACGCTGGCTTTTTTAATTTCATGCTGCTGAATAAATTCAGGAGTGAGCGTATTGCAAAACCAGCCTTTTGTTAAAAAAGTTCGATTCCAATCAATCCCGCGTTGAGTTAAAATCCCTTTGGTAAATTCATATCCAAACTTGAAATCTCCAGGATTCCAAGTATTATCATCTTCTGTTGCAGCCGACTCAGGTAAACCTTCAAATGAGTCAAAGCCAAACAAACGAATGTGATCTAGATTAAGCTCTTGCAAAATTTGATACATACAGCTAAGAGATGTCCCTGTGAATACTCCAAATTCCAGGTAATCTCCCAGGCTATCTGTTCCCTGTTTCTCGATCAAATATTGCAAAGCTTCACGCTGTTTAGCTTTGAGCAGGTCAACCGGAAGGAGAGTAATGTCGGCTGGATCATAAGTGGCAAGATAATTTTTTACTTTGAGTTCTGTCACCCAATCCTGAATGCCTTTTGGCATGTAACTTAGCACAGTGTTCGCTACCTGATTGAGACGCAAAGTTCTGACTAAATTAATCATTAGACGACTTAAATCCAGACGAGCAGAATTGCTACTGTTATTTGACATCTTATCCTCCTTAAGCTTTTAACCTTTAATCTTTACGAGAATTTATAACTGCTAAAGATACCTAAATATTTTATTCTAATTAGCCTTAGAAGTCACCTTAACTAAGGGGGTAAAAATGACTGTGTAAATTCTTTTTTTACATGAAACTCTAGCTTGAAACGGCGAGGAGTGGCACAATAGGGAGATCGATTGGTTTTGTTATTCACTAGACTTGGAAATTTCTATGATTCTTCATCCAACTCTTCAGTCAGCATTGCAACAAAGAAATGCGCTCAAAGTCATTAGTGGTTTGACAAACTTTGATCCAAAACGAGTGGCGGCTGTTGTAAATGCTGCTAGCCAGGGTGGTGCAACATTTGTTGATATTGCAGCCGATCCCAGCCTTGTTTGTTTGGCAAAACAACTCAGCCAACTCTCTGTGTGCGTTTCTGCTGTAGAGCCTGAGAAATTTGTTCTGGCAGTGGAGGCTGGAGCCGATTTGATTGAAATTGGTAATTTTGATGCTTTTTATGCCCAAGGACGCCGATTTGAAGCGGCTGAAGTATTGGAATTAACCTACCGTACTCGTGCCCTTTTGCCTGACATTACGCTTTCTGTCACCGTTCCACATATCCTGGAACTTACCCAACAGGTACAACTTGCTGAAGCGCTTGTTAAAGCAGGAGCCGATATCATCCAAACTGAGGGGGGGACGAGCAGCCAACCTGTCCATGCTGGGACACAAGGGTTGATCGAAAAAGCAACGCCGACCTTAGCCGCCGCCTATGAAATCTCTCGTGCTGTAGCGGTGCCTGTCCTGTGTGCGTCGGGGTTATCAAGTGTTACCGCTCCGATGGCGATCGCCGCAGGTGCCTCCGGGATTGGAGTCGGTTCAGCGATTAACCAACTCAACAGCGAGATTGCTATGATTGCCGCCGTGCGGAGCTTGGTTGAAGCATTAGCAACCAGCCGCTCGGTTGTGACGGCATAGATTACTGGCAACGGGTTGAATTGCCTGAATCCATCAACCTTGTATGGGCACGGCATGCCGTGCCTCTTTGCCTACGACAGTTACCACTATTGCTCCACTATTGCTAATGTCACTCGATCGCGCTGTTACTTACAGTCCGGCATATACCCTCGTCCCTACCTACGAATGTTTCAATCGCTGTACCTATTGCAATTTCAGGGTTGATCCCGGTCAAGATAACTGGATAACCGTGGACACTGCCGATCGCCTGTTGCGCTCTCTGCAAAACAAAGGCATCATCGAAATCTTGATTCTGAGTGGCGAAGTTCATCCGAATCATCCGCGTCGATCGGCATGGTTTCAGCGAATTTATGACTTGTGTGAACAGGCACTAAAGTTAGGCTTTTTGCCGCATACTAATGCTGGAATTCTCCAGTTTGAGGAAATGGCTCGGCTGAAAACAGTCAATGCATCAATGGGGCTGATGTTGGAGCAAATAACGCCTGCTCTTTTAGACTCTGTTCATCGATATGCGCCCAGCAAGGTTCCATCCTTACGATTGCAACAATTAGAGTGGGCAGGTGAATTGCAAATTCCATTTACGACTGGGTTGTTGCTCGGAATTGGAGAGACGGAGCGAGATTGGATAGAGACATTGGATGCGATCGCTCAAGTTCACCAGCGTTGGGGACATATTCAAGAAGTCATTCTCCAACCGCATAGCCCTGGCACAACTCAATCCTGGCAAGGACATCCCTTTCCCATAGAAAACCTGGTACAGGTCGTGACGATCGCTCGTCATAGTCTCCCACCTGATATTACGTTGCAAATTCCCCCTAACTTGTTTTCTAACCTTCAAATCCTGCTGGATTGCCTTGAAGCAGGCGCTCGTGATTTGGGGGGGATCAGTCCAAAAGATGAGGTGAATCCAGATTATCCTCATCCGCGTCATGACGCTCTTAGGTCATTTCTCCACCCAGTCAAGTGGCAGCTTTGCCCTCGTTTACCTATTTACCCTCAATATGACCATTGGCTTGCTGAACCTCTACAATCAACGGTCAGCCAGTGGCGTCTAGCCATCCAAACTGGTGCTCGCCGCCCTTGAACGCGCCAGTAAAGTCGAATTTGAACTCATTGAGGACAGCGATGCCACAGGTGAAGTGTTGATTCAGCAAATGGATGGAACATATCTGGTGACTGAGCATGGGGCAACGTTTCTACCCGCGAAAGCAGAGGAATAGTATTTTTCTGCTCCACTCACAATTTTGGCTTTCTCAAGATAATTCAGAGATGCGTTTCTTCTTCAGCAAGGCAGAGCGATAAAATGGTGGAGTTAAAATCCATCCGATTGACTGAGGGAAACAAAGGCGGCAATGCGTATCTCTTTGAACTGGCTACGAGACCTGGTTGATATTATGATGCCCCCAGAAGAGTTAGCCGACACGCTAACGATGGCAGGGTTTGAGGTAGAAGAGATCGAAGACCGTCGTACTTGGGCTGACGGTGTGGTAATTGGCAAAGTCGTGAAGCGGGAACAACACCCAAATGCAGATAAGCTGAGCGTTTGCACGGTTGATATTGGCGCGACACAGCCTTCTACGATCGTCTGCGGTGCCGCCAATGTCAGAGCCGACATTTATGTACCCGTGGCGACATTAGGAACATTTTTGCCGAAAGTATCGACTGACGGACTGAAAATTAAATCCGCTAAACTTCGAGGCGTCACTTCAGAAGGGATGATCTGTTCCCTTGCAGAATTGGGTTTGGCAAAAGAATCGGCTGGCATTCACATTTTCACGCAGGACGACTTGCAGGTGGGAAAGGATGCCCGTCCTTATTTGGGCCTGGATGATGTTGTGCTGGATCTCACGTCAACGGCGAACCGAGCCGATGTCCTCAGCATGATGGGGATTGCGCGAGAAGTGGCAGCATTAACTGGAGCCACCCTGAAGTTGCCCGATATCCCCAACATTTCGGTTCAGAGTGACCGGGATCTCAGTATCAAAATCACAGAGCCGCAAGTTTGTCCTATTTATATCGGGACGGTGATTGAAGGCATCAAGGTTGCCCCTTCGCCAGTCTGGTTACAGCGTCGATTGCAGGCATCAGGAACTCGTCCCATCAATAATGTCGTGGATGTGACAAACTATGTGCTGCTGGAATGGGGACAGCCGCTTCATGCCTTCGATCGCGATCGCCTTCAAGCCGTTGCAGGCAGCAAATCTCTGACGGTTGGGGTTCGCCTTGCTTGTTCTGGAGAAACCCTGACTACGTTAGATGGGCAGCAACGCCCTCTTCAAGAACAGGCGACCCTGATTACAGCGAACGATAAGCCCGTCGCTCTGGCAGGACAGATGGGAGGCGAAGACACTGAAGTTCATGAAGACACGCAAAATCTGATGCTGGAAGCTGCCATTTTTGACTCAGCCGCCACTCGTCGGTCTTCCCGCTCTCTTGGTCTACGCACCGAAGCCTCTGCCCGCTATGAACGAGGCGTCAATCCGGCTGAATTAGATATTGCCTGCCGTCGAGCGATTCAACTGATTATCGAACTGGCAGGTGGAACGGTAGGAACGCAGGCGATCGAGAACGTCGGGCAACCCCTTGCCACTCGCACGATCGAACTGCGACTGGAACGAGTCAATCAAATCCTTGGACTTGCCATCCTCAATCTGGAAGCCGTCCATAATTCAGACGAAACGTTAAGGGATGAGGATATCGGTGATCTCTCCGTCGAGCAAGTCGAGCGGATTCTGATGGCGCTTGGATGTCAACTGGCTCCGACTGAGGAAGCGGAAGTCTGGAGGGTGACGGTTCCTGCTTATCGCTATCGGGATTTAGAGCGAGAAATTGATCTGATTGAGGAGATCGCTCGACTCTATGGCTACAATAATTTCTGCGACACATTGCCCAACAAAACGGAGCCTGGTTATCTGCCGGAAGATCAAGTGGCGATTCGGCAGATTCATGCCGCCTTCCGAGCCGTTGGGCTAACAGAAGTCATGCACTATTCAGTCGGCAAGCCCAGTGGCGAAAATCAGGTGGCGATCAGTAATCCTCTGTTTGTTGAATTCTCGGTATTGCGAACAGAATTACTCACTGGATTAATCGATGCTTTCCACTACAATTTGGAGCAAGGCAACGGTGCCCTGAATGCTTTCGAGATTGGACGAGTCTTCTGGCGCGAAGAAGATGGCTTACACGAGGCAGATAGGGTTGCTGGAATCATGGGTGGTGATCCCTATCGAGGGCGATGGGTCCAAAGCGGTCGGGAACAACCGATGACCTGGTTTGAGGCAAAAGGCAACCTGGAAAGTGTCTTCCGACACCTCGGTTTAACGGTTGAATATCAACCCGATCGCCGTAACATCCTGCTTCATCCTGGACGCACCGCTTCTCTGTGGATCAACGGCACTCGCCTTGGCACCTTTGGACAACTCCATCCCCAGGTTCGTCAAGAACGAGGACTTCCTGATGCCGTTTATGGGTTTGAACTCAGTTTCGATGTGATGCTTGACCAAATGATTCAGGACGAAACTCTGATCCCTGTCCTCCAGACCTACTCCGCTTATCCAGCATCCGATCGCGATATCGCCTTCTTTGCCCCCGTCCAATTTTCGGTCGCGGACATTGAACGCACAGTTAGGCAAACCGGTGGTAGCCTGCTAGACTCTGTTGAACTGTTCGATGAATATCGCGGTGCAAACGTCCCTGAAGGCAAA
Organism: Cyanobacteria bacterium RU_5_0; assembly: GCA_012033255.1. GTDB lineage: Bacteria > Cyanobacteriota > Cyanobacteriia > Elainellales > Elainellaceae > JAAUSF01. The sequence continues at coordinate 1,223 of JAAUSF010000165.1, read as the reverse complement.
CGCAGTCTTGCTTTCCGGCTCGTCTACCGAGCAAACGATCGCACCCTCACCGATGAAGATGTAGAACCTGTTCATCAGAAGATTCGCGAAGCCTTGGAAGAGAAATTCCAGGCAGAGTTGAGAAGTTAGGAATAGTGCTGAGATTCATCTCCAAAACTCAAAACTTAGAACTCAAAACTATGCCCAAATACGTTCTCTGGGGTAGCTACTGTGATGATGTGCTAGAAAAACGCACTCCTTATCGTCAGGCGCATCTCGATCGCCTTGTTTACCTGAAAGCGTCGGGGGCGTTGATTACGCTTGGTCCCACGAAAGATCTCACAAAGGTCTTTGGTGTGTATGAAGCGGAGGACGAAGCGAGTGTCCGAAAACTAGTTGAAGACGATCCCTATTGGCAAAATGGCATCTGGACAGAGTATGACATTCTAGAGTGGGTTCAGGCATTCTAGCTAAGCTATTCCACATTGATTCCACCTGTAAATTTTTCGTTAATTTTGCCATCGATCGGGGCAGATCAACGGGTTTGCCCTCTCAACCAGGGCAACCACACTGGGATTGCCCCAACACCCCGCCGGGATTGACCTCTCAACCAGGGCAACCACACCGGGATTGCCCCAACACCCCGCCGGGATTGACCCAACCCCGCGCCATCTATCAACAGAAAATTTATAGGTGGCATTTATTTTGCACGAGTGGACGGGCAAGATGCCCATCCCACAAGAATTCTGGAAATTTGTGATGGGCAGATGGAATAGGGTTCAGCTTATCAATAGACATGGCTCTTGCAGAACTCTATTGCGATCTGAATATCGCTGGTTTGCTGCGGATAGGCAACGGATGGGCGATCGATCACAATCAACTTCACCCCTAATTCGACCGCAACTTGCCGCTTGATATCTTCTCCACCGGGTGTTCCAGACGCTTTCGTCACCACGAGTGAAATTTGCCACTGTTGCCACAAGGCTCGTTCTAACTCTACTGAAATGGGTGGACGCAGGGCGATCAGGCGATCGTTGGTGAATCCGGCTGTCAGTGCGGCTTGTAAGGCTGTCACCGAAGGCAAAATCCGAGCGAAGAGAGTCGATTGCTCTTGCCACGATCGAAACGATTCTAACGGGCGATAGCCGATGGTCAGCAAGACTCGTTGCCCCTTCAAGATGTCTCGATTGAGGAGAGCGTCGAAGCTGTCGAGATGATGGGGGATGGGGGATGGAGGGATGGGG
>JAAUSF010000038.1 GCA_012033255.1 Cyanobacteria bacterium RU_5_0 | reverse complement strand
AAGAATCTACCAATTCGTAGGATGGGCAAAGGGTCTTACCCGTGCCCATCGTCAGCCAGAATCATGGATGGGCACGGATGCCTTTGCCCATCCTACGCAGGTATTTTATCTGTCGGCAATCTCCTAAAAACCGCTAGCAGTTTTTAATATGTGCGTAAAGAATAATTGTTGCGGGTGAATTTTGGGGATTGCGCTATTCTAGGCTTATCAGACGCTACGACCTAAAGATTTGTAATTCTGGAGAGTGCAACATGAATTGGCGTGGTTCAACAACCCCCCTAGACCGGACTTTCGCGTGTCTCCCCTATCTCCTACCATTGCTGGATGGGCTGGGGTTTGCTGTTCCCTTTTTCACCCAATTTCCGGCGTTGCAGCCAATCTTGCTTCCATTGCTGCCGCTTCTCGCTATCTATAACCTGCCATTTGTGGGGCTGATTATCTTCTTTGCGCTCTTCTTGCTGGTGGTGAGGAACGATCGCATCAATCATTTCATCCGCTTTAACACGATGCAGGCGATCTTGCTGGATATCGTCCTAATTTTGTGCAGATTGATCATGGGGTTTGTGCTGCAACCCATTTTGGGCAGCGGGTTGTTCATTGAAACGCTCTACAACGTGATCTTCTTGGGCACCCTTGCGGCGATCGTCTACTCAGTTTTCCAGTCGATCATGGGGCGCTATGCCGAGATTCCGACACTCTCCGATGCCGTCCATATGCAAGTCCGGTAATGCTAGCCGCAATGGGCTAGAGCTAACCTTTTTCCCTTGCACACATACATTTAAGGCAGGGTAGGTAAAATCGATCGCCATGACCCAGTTACTTCAGCAACATACAGATCAGCGCATCCTGATGCAAGGGACATGGGAAACATTCAAACTGATCCAGCAGGTATCGGAGGATTCTCCAGGGGTGCGGCTAGCTTACTACGAGGGCACCATTGAGATCCTGATGCCTGGAGAAGATCACGAATTTTTTGCTCATGTGATTGGATATTTAGTAACAACCTTCCTGTTAGAGAAGGGAATTCCCTTCAAGCCAACTGGGGCAAAAACACAGGAGCAAGAGGGAAAAGCTTCTGCTCAAGCAGATGAATCTTACTGTATTGGCGGTGCTAACCCGATTCCTGATTTGTCGATCGAAGTCATTTTCACCAGTGGTAGCACGAATAAGCTGGCGCGATACCAAGCTCTCAATGTTTCTGAAGTATGGTTCTGGGAGGATGGCGTGTTAACGTTGCATCGGCTTCGCGGTAATCGCTATGAGCGTATCGATCGCAGTGAATTACCCGGACTCAATCAACTCGATATCGACCTGCTGAGACGCTGCATTGTGATGGCTGAAACTGACTTCTCAGAAGCCGTTCGAGTCTTTCGACAAGACGCAATTGTAGGCTAAGAGAATCAGCTTTCGGTTTGAGGAATAGGCGAGTCTACAGGTTTTCTGGCGATGACAGTATTTTCGAGAGAGCCGATTCCTTCAATTTCAACGCGCACTCGATCGCCAACTCGCAATTCCCCCACTCCTTCAGGTGTTCCGGTGAGTACTACATCTCCTGGCAACAGCGTGATGGCTTGGCTAATGTAAGACACTAAGAAATCAGGAGAAAAAACCATCTCGTCGATCGATGCCGATTGGACAGGTTTAGTACTGTCGTTGAGATAGGTTTGCAATCGTGCCCCGGCACTAAGCTCTCGAACGATCCAGGGTCCCAATGGGCAGAAAGTATCAAACCCCTTGGCGCGTGCCCACTGCCCATCTTTACGCTGCAAATCGCGAGCGGTGACATCGTTGGCGATCGTATAACCCCAAATCCTCGATCGCGCTTGCTCTGGAGTACAATCCACACAGCGATCGCCAATCACCACGGCTAATTCACCCTCATAATCCACTTGTTGAGACTGAGGTGGATACTGAATGGGTGAGTCTGGAGCAATAACTGTGGTTGAGGGCTTCATGAATAAAAGTGGCTCTTTGGGAACCTCTCCCCCCATTTCGCTAGCGTGTTTAGCGTAATTTCTGCCGACCGCCACAATCTTAGAAGGAGCGCAGGGAGATAGCAAATGATAGTCATCAAAGGCTAATTCTTGCTCGGTCAGTTGCCCTTCGAGCCAAGGAGGAGCATCTAAGACTTGTACCCGCCGATCAAGATGGAGTAAGCCATAGTATAGCTTTCCGGTGGTTGTTTGAACTCGGACGTACCGCTGCGCCATAGATCGATCGATTAAACCTGGTATATGATTGTAATTCCTTGCCTCTTATCGCAATACTCAATCAATGAAGTCGGACAAGATCTGCGAAGGTGAGATTCAGTGAGATCATCTTCTCAGCTTTCTAGGTGATTTGTGCGACTTCAGGGTTGGATACTTCGTCATGGAGGACTTATGTCCATAAGGAGTCTATTTTCATGCCAGACTACGAAACAATGTACATCCTCCGATCGGATTTGGGGGATGAGTTAACCGATCAAGCCATCACCAAATATCAGACTATCTTACGAGAGCAAGGCGCTCAGGATATTGAAACCCAACATCGCGGCAAGCGTCGCCTTGCCTATGAAATCAAAAGGCAGCGTGAAGGCGTTTATATCCAGATGAACTACACCGCTAGTGGCCCAGCGGTTGCCACGATGGAACGAGCCATGCGCCTCAACGACGAGGTCATCCGTTTCATGACAGTCAAAACGGAAACCCCAGCCGCAGTTGGCGCTCCTGAAGCCTAGCTTTTGCTCATACAGTAGATGCTGTATCACCTGAAAATCGGATGACGGGTTTCAATTACGCTCAGTCCATCAAACTTGTACGGGCGCGGTATGTAGCGCCCGTTTCATATTGCATTCAATCCACCTGTAAATTTTCTGTTGATGGTTGCCGTGGCGTAGGGGCAATCCCGGTGTGGTTGCCGTGGATTAGAGGACAGACACATGGGTCTGCCCCGACCGATCGCAAAATCAACAAAAAATTACAGGTGGCATTCAATTGAAACCTACTGTATCTCTCGTGACGGAAATTGGAGGTTTGTAGATGAAGCCGGACTTTAAAGAAGATCAGATGTTTCTACATTGACGTAGGCATTATTGACCAGTCGGGGAATACAGTGGCTCATGTTCAGCGTTGCGGCGAGTTCTACGTCTGTTTCAAAGCCTTTGGCGATTAGCTCTTTTCCGGAACTGCATTGCTTTAGCGTTGTTGTGAGGTGATGTTTGAAGCGATCGAACACTGCCACTGCCATTTCTGCTTCAGGCGATCGAGTTCCTTTTAGGTAGCTGAGAATGGCTCCTGCCCCAATTACGTCTTCCAGTGCGGGTCGTAGACTGTTATCCTGCCACTGTTCCCCAGCAGGAATCACAGAAATTCCAGTTTTATAAGGTTGAATATACTGAGCAACAGCGTTATTGTTTCGCAGGCTGCCTGCGATCGTTGGGGTTTGTCCAGTCTGCAAGCTCAAGACGGCTCCATTTTGAGACGGTAACACGAGACGAGTGCCAGGAGCGAGCGAGCGCAGGGAGGTTGGAGAAAGCGAGGGGCGATCGACACTCCGTTTCAGACTTACCAGTTCAGCATTCATAGATTTGGCATAATCAGCCGCCGATTCATCCTTCCATTGATAGGGAAAGACGATCGCGCCTTGACGAGTCGCGACTTCCACGCAAGTTGAGAATGATAACACATCCACAATCACGATAACGCGGCTGACTGGCGCAAGTTGCTCGATCCCCAGCTTACCCCATTCACAGCGAATATCAAACTCTGACTGATCGAAAATCATCTACAACTCGCAGGTGAGCAGACGGTTGAAGAAATAATTTGTCATTTTTGAGCCAAAGGGAGAATTCCACCAGCGAGACGGATGACAGCCAACAGGAGCCGCTAGCGTGTAGTCAAGGTCATCGCACTTGAGCCACTTGTCGGCTGAACGCCAACCAACTTGTTCACCAAATGCCTCAACTAATTTGCGATCTTGCGTAATGGTGGATTCGATCGACCCACCCACACCTTGATAAATTTTTGCCTGAACGCTGAAGCCAAAATGACCATCGCTGTAGGTTGTCCAGAGGCTATCAATCACGCGCAGAGCATTGCAGGGAAAGCTCCGCACCTGATCAGGAGTAATCTCGTCTAGCTGAGGTTCTCCGATGACATCTTGGATCAGCCGAATGGTTTCCCAATCTGCCTCCCGCAGATCTCCAGCTTCCAGTAGATCCTGTAACCTTTTGTATCGCTGCACATCCGTTACAAGGCTCAGGTTCTCTTCGAGGCGGGTGACCCGTTCAGTGAGGGTAGAGAATAGCTGAGCAAATTGGAGAAGTTGAGCTTCGATCGCGGACAAGCGCGTCATTACGTCGGATTCAGGGACTTCGTTCGGCATGAGTTCCTCGCAAAATAGGGGCTTATTTGCTATTCGTTGTTTGTCATCATAGATTATTCCGTGAATTTCGCGATCGCCAAACCGCAATCAAAAGTTTTTATAAAAGTGCGATCGCGACTTCTAACGCGGTGGCAGCCCTGTTCAAGCAATTTGAAACCCCTATCCTTCTGGAAACCTGGACGAAGCAAATCGCAAATTGAAGTGGGTATGAGTATGCGGCGATGCCCCAATCGGTGCAGCACATTCGGGAACGATATCACCTCGAACGCCATCTGTTCTTTTAATATGTTCCTTTAAGTCGATCGGCGCAATTAACGCACGAGTAGAAACTGTCATTTGTCAAAGGACAAAGAACGAAAAACGAAAAACGAAAAACGAAAAACGAAAAACGAAAAACGAAAAAAGGACAGCCAACATTACACAATCTCTATCCTTCATCCTTCGTTCTTCATCCTTCCCACTTCCCATTAATTTTCATATAACTTTCCTGACCACGATCGCGATCGTGGGTTAAAGGAAGGTAAGCACTGTGTGCCTTGGATGAATGGAAGGAGTTGGAGTGCATGAGTAGTGTATGCCTTTTAGCGGTAGGTTTGATGGCTCAAGGGCAGGCTCCCGGTTGGCAGTTAGCCGTTCCTTTGTCCAGGGTGCCAAGAAATTTGCCAACTGCGACTGATAGCCGTATCTCCCAATTGTGTAATGTCTCGAAGCTGGTTGGCGATCGAGCGTTGGTAGCGACGGCGGAGTTCAGTCGTTTGGAGTTCAGCCGTCTGGAGGTGAATCGGCAAGGAGTCATTCCCGATCGTCCAGCGACTCGAAATGCTATCGATCCGGCAGCCAAGACAAACCGTTTACCCGAACCACTCACAGGTGAACAGCTTTATGTCCAACGACTAGCCGCCTTGCAAACGGGCAAAATTTATACTCGTTTACCTGCAAATAGCTTTCAGCAGGAATGGCGCGATGCGACCGCAACCCCAACCTATGAGCAGTGGGTAAACCTGTTGGCACAGGAAGCAAATGCGATGGCGGTTGGGCAAGGATCGAGCGAATTGACTGTCCTGCTTGGGGATTCGATCTCGCTATGGTTTCCATCTGAGTTGATGATGGACGATCGCTTCTGGCTCAATCAAGGCATTTCTGGCGACACAACTAGCGGCATTTTGAGGCGAATTTCGGCATTAGATGAGACACGCCCTGACACGATTCATGTGATGGCGGGAATCAATGATTTGCGTCGAGGGGCAACAGATATAGAGATTGTGGGGAATCTGCGTGAAATTATGCGCCGCTTGAAACAGGCACATCCGCAAGCCCAAATTATCATTCATTCGATTCTGCCCACTCGCCTTGCTGCACTGCCAACCGATCGCATTCGCCGCCTCAATTACAATATCTCCACCGTTGCCGAAGAAGAAGGCGTTAATTTTCTCAACTTGCAACCCGCGTTTCTAGATGACTCCGGAATTCTCAGTCGCGACTTAACCACCGATGGCATTCACCTTAGCGATCGAGGCTATCGAGCGTGGCACAAAGTCATGGCTTCTATCTTGTAACTTAGCTATAGGACTTATAATCTGGGGCGTTTCGCGAAACGCTCTTATGCGGGATGTGTCACATTATTCACGGCGATCGTATAAATTCACTCTAATTGGGGAAGTCAATTGAAGGAATTATGAATAGATTTAGCGGAACCATCTGGATAGTCTGAAGTCATTAGTAGGGACGGCGCAACACACTCACGCAAGGGGCTAGAATGCACTCCCCCTGTGGTTTCTATCTTTCGTAAATTGATTCGCGCCAAACAGCGAGCGATCGCTGCACAAGGTTTTTGTGCCTACTTTTGCTGCTTAGGTTATCAGGAGTACCTATGTCTCACACTTTCGGAACAAAAGGTTCCAGAGATTTCGCTAACCTGGATACAACATCCCGTTCATCTCTACAAGTCAATCAAGACCAATTCCTTAAACCAGCTAACTCTCGTACAAATCGTAAGCTGAGTGGACGGTCTAGTTCTTCTCAACGGTTTCTTTTTGGCAGCAGCCAGAGTACTGAGTCATATCAGAAGGCGCAGTCGCTCAGTGCCCAAGCCTCTTCAGGGACACAAAGCCTAGCTGGAGCCTCATTGAATTCAGCGAACAATTTGGGTAACTTGAGCGGCAAGACAGAATATGTTCGTCAGGATACAGTTGAACGCAATCGGAATCACTTTTTTAAGTTCACTCTGTCTAAGTCATCGCGGGTGAGGCTGAAGCTCAATCAGTTGAGTGCAAACGCGGATCTGAAGCTGCTGAAGGCAGATGGCAGTATGCTGAACACTTCTAATCGATCGGGGAATCGTGAAGAGTCGGTCGAGAGCAATCTGAAGTCGGGAACTTATTACATCCAAGTAGGCGGCACCAACGCAAACGCCAACTACACGCTGAATTTGAAAGGCTCAGGCAGAGCGACAGATGCGGGGAATGAAACGAATCAGGCGATGGATGCTGGCAATTTGAGCCGCACGAAACGCATGTATCGCGGCAAGGTGAGCCGGAACGATCGCAATGATTATTACCGTTTCACATTGTCAGAAGCCGCCGATTTCAGCGTTGCAATCAGCAATGTGAGTCGAGATGTAGATCTGCGTCTGCTGAATGGCGGCGGCACCGAGGTTGTGCAATCCTCAAACGATGGAGGGGCAGGGGAATCAATTAGTCGTCGGCTGAATGCAGGCACGTATTTTGTCAATGTTGCACCTTACGACACGTCTAGCGCCAAATATACCTTAGAGATGTCGGCTGGCTATACGACTTCTCCCCAAGCGGGTCCGATTCCGGCTCCCAGCCCCAATCCATCTCCTTCACCTAACCCATCTCCTTCACCCAATCCATCTCCTTCACCCAATCCATTAGGAGGCTCGTCCAATCCGGGTAACTCGTTAGGAAGTGCGGCGGCAATGTCTTCAGCCGCTTTTTCTCAAACGAAACAAATTGGCGGAGGAACTCGTGATCACTTCTATCGCTTCAATGTTAACCAGGCGGGTACGTTCACCGCGAATCTCTCTGGGTTGACTGGGGATGCCGATGTGCGGCTGATCAAGGACAGCAATAATAATGGGTCGATCGACCAAAATGAAGTGCTGGCGTGGCAGTGGGAATGGGGTAACTCAAGTGAGTCGATTCGGAAGTTCTTGCAGGCAGGAACCTATTATGTGCAGGTGAAAGGCTACAGCGATCAGCAGAGCAATTACACTGTTGCCACCGACTTTACCTCGTCTGGAAGTGACAATCGCAAATTCTCGATTCAGTTCAATTACGGAGACGGGTTGGGTAACGTCACCGCAGCCGTGCGGAATGCTCTGACAGACGCCGCCAGGATTTGGGAGAATGCGGTTTCCCATAGTAGCTTCAATGGTGCCCACAATCTCGTGATCGATGTGGTGGGCATTAACAGTTCGGAAACCTGGTTGGCGGCAGCAACGAATCGATCGGGTGAAACGGATGCCACGGGCAAGTGGATGCCGACCACCGGAACCGTCCGGATCAACACCAGCTATAGCAATACTTACAACAGCAACGCCAGTTACCTGAAGGATATTGTGACGCACGAGTTGGGTCACGTTTTAGGAGTTGGCACGATTTGGGAGAAACAAGGACGCAGTTTTATCGATCGCTCCTCCAACACTTATAAAGCCGACAGCTACGCAGGTAGGGCTTATGGGGAGCTATTGGGCACTTACAGCCCAACGGCAATTCCCGTGGAGTCTCGCTATTTCGGTCACTGGGATGAAGCCAAGTTTGCGGATGAGCTTCTCACTCCTTTTGCAGAACAGCAGGGAGCTAAAATGCCGTTGAGTCAAATGACGATCGCCTCTCTCCGCGACATTGGCTGGAATGTTAACTATGGCGCAGCAGACACCTACTCACTGTCCCAAAATATTCAGCCGTCATCGAAGTCGAAATCAACCAACCAGTCTTCCAACTTCAAGTCGTTGAAGAAATCAGAGTTACCGTTCCAGTGTGGGTGTCCGACCTGTTCTGGGGTGAAAACGGCTTTAGGCTTGAATTTGTTAGGGTCATCGGATCTGTCGAGTTCCGTGAAGCGGAAGGATCAGCCACGTAAGTCTGAGCGATCGAAATCGAAGGATAAAAAGGCATAGAGGAAGACGAGGGGCAGACCGCGCGATTGAGATCGGAGGGAGCGCAGGGGAAGAAGGCATAGGATAAGATGTAGGGGCGAACGGCGGTTCGCCCTTACTTTGCGTTGGGAGTTATTCTGGAGTGGGATTCTATTGCAGATTTACAAAAACTCATGGTACGCGGCGATCAAATCTATGTGATGCGTCCTCTGATGGGGATGGATGGGGTGTATGAGCATCATGGCATCGATTGTGGAGATGGGACGGTGATTCACTACCACAAGGGGCAGGATGCAGTGGTGACGCGCACGTCGTATGAGGCGTTCGCACGGGCAACTCCAGTGTATACGAAGCGATATGCAGTGTCGTATGTGCCGGATGTGGTGGTTGAGCGGGCAGAGAGTCGTTTGGGGGAGCGGCAATATAGTCTGTTAACAAATAACTGTGAGCATTTTGCGACGTGGTGTAAGACGGGACGGAATGAGAGTAACCAGTTAGCGGAGTACGGACTAGATGCATCACGAATTAGTCCGTTTGCGTCGCGGCAGTTGGTTGAGGAGGCGGTGCAGGGTGATCCGGTGAAGGCAATGGAGTTATATCGTCAGGCGATCGGCAATCTGACGGTAGCGCAAAATCGGCTTCAGGCGCAGTACAACCAGGCGCAGGATGCAGTGTTGACGTGGCATCGGGTAGCCGATCTGGCGCTCAAGAAAGGTAGGGAAGATTTGGCGCGATCGGCTTTAGAGCGAAAGGTACAGGCGAAACGACAGGCGCTGAAGGTGCAGGAGCAATTGGCACAACTGATTGAGACGCAGAAGACGATCGATCGAAATAGCGCGAAGCTACGACAATCAGTTTCGACTTAGACCCATGAAACGAACGGTGAACAAACGGTGAAACCAAGTTCCCTCGACATCAAGGCTGAAATCTGGCAATCAATGCGTCTCGCGACAAGTTAGACAGTTGCAGAAGGACTTGGGCATACTCGTCTGGCGACAAAGCTAGCAATGATGGAATGATGGCAGAAAGTTGCTCGTCCATCTCACCAAATCGGGCTTTCGACCCAAGGGAGTCAGGAATTCTTCTAAAAGCTGCTTGTAGAACTGGTCGAAGGGGACTCGGTCCATTGGATAATGGGCAGTTAAGGCGATCGGTTTCGACTCAGAGAAAACGAGTTTTATCCAAAATGGAACAGGTCATGGTAACATCCCTCTAGTATTTTGGGGTCTTAAACGTACTCACACCCCATTGAGCAACCATGACGACCAGGGTAGAAAAGATTCTTGTCTGCATCGAACCATCTACTCAAGTTGGGATTGAAATTGGAGCATTGGCAAATCCAATTGTTACTCGCGAGATGGGAACAGTGCGGTACGTAGACCATGAAACAACAGAAGGATTGCGAACAAAATATGCCCATGATCAAGGTGTGGACATTAATAAGATTGTGGATGTGGATTACGTCTGGGGTTCGCAGAGTCTAGCGGAATTGGTGGGCGATGAAGCATTATTTGATTATGTAGTAGCTTCTCACGTCATTGAACATGTTCCTGATTTCATTGGTTGGCTGAAAGAAATTCGGGCAATTCTGAAGCCAGACGGAATTTTGTCGCTCGTCATTCCAGATAAGCAATACTGTTTTGATTACTACCGCCAATTGACTAAACCTGCTGATGTTGTGGAGGCTTATTTGCGAGGAGCAAGGAAACCTTCACCTCGTCAGATTTATGATTTTCTCTCATCAGCCGTGTCCTGGAAAGGAGCGATCGCCTGGAAAGGAGAGATTTCAGAAAATGAGTTAGTTCAGATACACTCTGAAGCTGAAGCTTGGGAGACTGCTAAAAGAGTATTTGTTGATGATACTTATCACGATGTTCACTGTTGGGTATTTACACCCTATTCACTCTTTGAACTATTTAGAACCTTAATCAAGCTTGAGCTTTTCGACTTTAAAATAGCGAAGTTTTATAAAACCGATGGATGCGAGTTTTATGTTAGTTTACAAGCATTGAGTTTCAGTAGCCTCAAAAACTGGCAACATATTCAACTTGAGAGTTTGCCAGTTTTGAAACCTGATCAGTTAGGGCATTCAAATTTGCGCTTTGAGCTAGGGCGAGAGCGTGAAGAAAAATTGCTGACACAAGCAAAACTCCAAAAGACTCAAGCAGAGTTAGAAAGACTACAATCTCAAATTAAGCAATTTAATGCTCAATTAGAGCAAAAGCGAAGTTTAACAAGAAAATTGCGTTCACAAGTACAGAATATCAAAATACGATTGAAAGATTCTCAAGCTGAAATCGATGCGATGAAAGCTAGCAAGTTTTGGAAATTACGGACTCAGTGGTTTAAACTGAAGAAATTGCTTAGTTCTGGAAGTACTAGTTAGCGATCGATAAGCTCTAAATTGTGGTGTATGAGTGTTCCAATACTGTCTTATGTTGTTGTAGTAACGCTACTCTGTTGGTGGCTAATTCTTCCAACGGTTAACTCGCTTAATATTCCAATTGGTGAAACACATGGAATTATTTCATACATTGTTACATTAGGAAGAAGCCCACTGACAAATATTGCTATTTATCTTCTATTAATTCTTATCCCCAATTTAGCTATTGTCATTCTTGAATTTTTTAGAAGTCAAGTTATAGAAGGGAATGAATTTCTTGAAGAAGCAAAAGGTACGTGGAATCTAAATATTCTTGAGAAACCAAAAATACTATCCAGCTTTGTATTGACAGGAATACTTGTTTGGATACTCAACATTGGGCGACCAACTTCCGAGTTTTTTACGGCTGTTGCCCGTGATGGATTCCACTTTGGTGAAAAAATTGGAGTATCCGAAACATTTTTACAAGAGCCAAGAGCATTTTTTGAAAGAGGGTACATTTTAATTCATGGTTTTGGTCAAAATGTTCTTCCTGGTATTATCGGTGAATTTTTAGGTGGTTCTAGTAAGGATATTACCTTTTCAATACTTGTTGTTTATCTCCAAAGTCTTGCTTCGATCGTCATCTCGTTTCTAATTCTGGTTGAGATCGCCGCATTCATATCTGAGAAACACAAGTGGAAGGTATTGCTTATATTGAGCTTGATTTACTTTGCTCTGCATGGCATTGTTTTTGGCTTAATTGACAGAGATACTTTTTTCATTCTCCAACTATTTCTAGCTATTCGTTGGGTTCGTTTATCGCTAACCTCTATCGAGAATGAAAGGAATTTAAGTCGCTCTCAATTTATTTACCCGGCATTACTTGGAGCTTCTATTCCCATTAGTTTTCTCTATGTTTACGATCGCGCCATCTATTTCGTACTCATTTTTATCTACCTATTTGGTTACTTTTTAATTACAAAATCTAGGGCTTACTTCTTTAAAAGTTCAACAATCTCCATCTCTGCACTGGGTTTAACTAGCATTCTCCTATCCCTTCTATTTGGCTTTAGTACCTTACCAACTTCGATCGCTCAGGTACGCTATTGGATGAAAGTGAGCGGATTATTCACATCATTGCCTTATCCGGCTATTACGGTTTCGATCGGTAGCCTGATTGACTGGTTGCCCATTCTCCTTCAGTCAGTCGTAATGGCTATTCTATGGTTGAAATTTCGGGCTGAATGTTTTGTTTCAAATAAAAAGTTTAAGACATTTCTATCAGAAAATAGCGTCCCAATTTTATTGCTCTTGTCTGCTGCTCTCTTCATGCGTGTTGCACTAGGTAGAAGTGATGGAGGGCATTTAATTAGTCCTGGCTTCTTTGCTATTTTTGCTTTTGTTGCCCTGATTGGTTATCACACGCTTGGTCAAACAACATCTCGAATTCCCTGGTTGCAATTGCTGTCTATTGTTTTCGTTGCTGCCAGTTTCATTAATATGAATTCAGTGTTTTCGGCGGCGAATCTTCAGGGTGCTTTTGATTTTCCCGCAGCCGTTCACTCCATTATTTCTCAAGAAAATGCGAAACTACTCAATCCAGAATATTTAGACACTGCAAATCAAATTCAACCAGAACTGAAAGGGCAATCTTGTTTCTATACATTGACCTCAGAAGGCATATGGTATAGAATTCTGGCAACTCGTCCATGTTCCAAATATTGGTACTTAATTTACTCAACTTCTCATGAAACTCAGAAGGATTTAGTTAAAGATCTGGAAGAAATGAAACCTAGGGTAATTCTTTATTCAAATGGATCTCTGGGTAATCAAATTGACGGAATTTCCAAGGAAACATCTCATTTGTTGGTACATCAATACGTTTGGCAGAATTATCGTCCCTATATGCTCATTCATGGAAATTGGTTTTGGGTTCGCAGGGAGAGTGAAGTTAAGCTGTCTGACTTATTGGTGCCACGATCGGATTCGGAGCAAGCTGTTGGTCATTTTGATGCTTTAGCTCCTTCGTCTACAAATTCCAAGCTCAACGTTGTAGCAAGTGGTTGGTCAGTTGCACCAAACGGTCAAGTACCTAACGAAAATGTTGTTCTGCTGACGTTCAACTCCGTTGGAAAATCAGGAAAGCTAGCGCTTTTGGGTGCAGCATTAGCATCAATTGAACGGCGTGATGTTGTAGCTGTATTAAATCGGCATGATGCGCTTCAATCGGGTTGGAATATTACCTTCAATAAATTGAACTTGCCCCCTGGAGATGTAAAAATTAGGGCTTGGGCTTATAACTCTACTGAGCAAAAGTTTTACCAGCTACCTCGCTCACACACCCTTTCTGTTGAAGAAAACCTGTAGTTTCATAGGATTAGATCGTTCATGGTTAGAGCATCATTAGTATTTGTCACCAAAAATGAAGAGGCTGGAGTACTTTCGATTTTGCCTCAGATGGATTTGAATCCATTCGAGGAGGTATATGCGATCGATGGTCATTCCAAAGATGGAACCTGTGAAATCCTCAATCAATACGGTGTTCGGGTGATCAAGCAATCCACTCCTGGTTTAGGAGCCGCAACGCTGGAGGCACGATTACATTGCAACACAGAGGCAATGGTTTTCTTTCATCCCGATGGCAATGAGAACTATAAAGACTTGCCGAGGTTTATCGAGTACCTTGATCTTGGGTATGACATGGTGATTGCATCCCGGATGATTAAGGGAGCATATAATGAAGACGATGAGAAGGTTTTAAAATTTCGCAAATGGGCAAACTTGGGATTCGCTTTGATTGCTAATACTCTCTTTGGGAGTCGCAACTGTCACGTTACTGATGTGGTTCAAGGATTTCGATCGATCTCTTGTGAAGCCTTTGATTGCTTGCAACTGGATCAAACGAACTGTACGATCGATTATCAAATGGTGATTCGAGCACTGAAAGCTCGTCTGAAGATTGCAGAGTTTCCAACTATTGAAGGTCATCGAATTGCAGGAGCAACCAACTTTGCCTCGATTCCTACGGGAATTGCTGAAGTTAAAATGCTCCTGAGAGAGATTCAGATTGGCAATTCTTTCTTATGTCAACCGAATCCCCAACGTGTCAAGGTCATGTAACCACGCCTCAAGCAAGGTTACATCTTCTGCTTCATAAATTTGTTGAAGCAGAAGGTATTTCATGGCATTTGCAAAATCTTCATCGAATGCCTCAAGGGTTTCAATCAGTTTTTCAATCCTAGTGTAGAGTTCAATTGAGCAACTAGCTAGCACCCTCGCCGTTATGGATGACCTGCAACTGTACTTTGAATCAAATACTGGTCGATTAATTCATAAGTGGACTCATTATTTCGAGATTTACGATCGCCATTTTTCCCGTTTCCGCAACACTGATGTCCTCATCGTTGAGATTGGAGTCTATCACGGTGGCTCTTTGCAGATGTGGAAGAATTATTTCGGTTCTAATGCAAAGATTATCGGCATAGATATTGATCCGAGATGCAAACAACTCGAGGAAGAAGGGGTAGAGATCCTCATCGGTAATCAGGAAGACCGAGATTTTCTAGCAACTTTAAGATCTCGACTACCCCATATCGACATCTTGATCGATGATGGTGGACATACGATGCGCCAACAGATCATTACGTTTGAAGAGTTATTTCCTTACATTAGTGAAAACGGAATTTATCTATGCGAAGACTTGCATACAAGCTACTGGGGCGAGTATGGTGGCGGCTTCCGCAATCCAAATAGTTTTATTGAATATAGCAAAGGATTAGTTGACTATCTCAACGCATGGTATACCCAAGATCCAGAGAACTTTGGCGCTACGGACTTTACGCGATCGGTGTATTCCATGCACTACTATGACAGCGTACTCGTCATTGAAAAGAGACCAATGTCTCTACCGAAGGTTCAGATGACAGGATATCCTGCATTTTCAAATGAGGAGATGGTTCAGTCAAAGCAGGTGCAACCTCCACAGCTATTCCAACACGATGGTTATCTCACCCTTGCACCTCTACAAAGTCCAGTTGAAGAATTGAAGTCGAAATACTTCGAGCTGGTTGACACTCACAAGCTTATTCAAGATCATGCTCAGAATCTTGAAGCAACACTCAAGGAATCTCAAATTCAACTTCAGCAAACTCAAGTAGAGTTGGAAAGGTCGAAACTTCTCCTTCAACAAAAACAGTCGAAAATAAGACAACTACGATTCCAGTTAAAGCAAATTAAGACACAACTAGAGGAATCGCGAGATGAAATTCTCACCATGAGAACCAGCAAGTGCTGGTGGTTACGAACCCAGTGGTTTAAACTGAAAAAGATTTTGGGTTTTCAGAAACTAGTTAACCGCTGAGTCTTTTCTAGTTAACATAAGGCTGCTATTATCGCACAGGCTGCATTTATATTACAGCAGTAGCCAGCATGGTTAGGACATTGCCCAAGGCTGAAAGGCAAACGGTCAATCAATCCTGACTCAGCACTCAGTCCTCAGAACTTAGCTATAGCAATTAGAGTAGATAAAGTTTAGAGTTTACACCTCCCCATGACAAACGATTGGCAAAAAGGGTACTTCCCGGAACTCGAATCGGTAGGCTCTGAGACTGAACTGGGCGAGAATCACAGCTTAACTAAAATGCTGCGCCTAGTGGGAGATAGCAAACGGGTAGTAGATTTCGGTTGTGCATCTGGCTATTTTGCTCGTCTCCTCAGAAACAAGGGTTGCCAGGTTGTAGGCGTTGAAATTAGTGAGAAGGCAGCTAAACTCGCTGAACGATATTGTGAACAGGTCGTTGTTGCAGATCTAGATTTTGTATCGATCGCCCATATTTTGTCAGAGCAGACTTTTGACGTGGCAGTATTTGGTGACGTTTTAGAGCATCTGCGAAATCCTTGGAGAGTCTTGGAGGAAGTCCATAAGATTCTACAACCAGAGGGATATGTGGTCGCTTCCATCCCCAACATTGCTCATGGAGCTATTCGGTTAGCTTTGCTTCAAGGGAAGTTTGACTATGCTGATGTTGGAATTTTAGATAATACACACCTAAGATTTTTCACTCGAAAAACGGTTGAAGAGCTTTTTGATCGTACAGGATATCTGATTGATAGCGTCGATCGAACCGTTGTACCTGTTTTTTCTGACTCCAACATCGTGCCTCGTCTCAACCGATCTACCTTCGACAGTGAGCTTATCCAGCAGATCGAACAAGAGGAAGAAGCAGAAACGCTCCAGTTTGTACTGCGCGCTTATCGAGCATCGTTGTCAACCCGGTTTACAGTATTAAGTGGTAGGTACTCTAAGCTCGTCGATGAACTGGAGCAACTGCAAGTTCAGCATCGGCAAACTCAGTTAGAGTTAGGGCAAACGCATACTGCATTAGAGTATTCTCAAATTCAACTTCAGCAAACCCAAGAGCATGCCCACAATCTCGAAGCAGCGCTAGAACACTCTCAAATTCAATTCCAGCAAACTCAAACTCATGTTCGTAATCTCGAAGCAACGTTAGAACATTCTCAAATTCAACTTCAGGAAACTCGAGAGCATACTCGCTATTCTGAACTAGCCCTACAAGAGGCTCAAGCTCAACTCCAGCAAATCGAAACAGAGTTGGAGCAACTGCAATCTCAACTCACTGAAGCGCAAGATGAGCTAGCTGGTGTACACGATCACCTCACTCTCACTCATTGTCAGTTACAGCATTCGCAATCTCAATTGCACGAAGCTAAAGCTGTGTCGCAACACAAGCAAGGGCGCATCAAATTGTTGCGAGCGAAGCTGGAACAGAAAGAATTGGAGAAGGAACAGTTTCGTGTTCGCATTACAGCAATGGAGAGCAGCAAGTTTTGGCAGATTCGAACTGCTTGGGTGAAATTCAAGCGATTGCTTGGTGCAAAGGAGAATCCGATCTGGATACCTGCGGATATTCCACTAGAATTCGTTGATGTTCCTTCCAATCCTAAGCAAAAAGGTGAAGCGCAAAAAGTCGGTTATCATCGCCCCCTCTCAGTTAACCAGAGAGAGGCTTATGAGAGGTGGATAAAGCATCATTCTCTTACCAAGGCTGACTTAGAGCAGATGGCTGAGCTTGCAGAAGTATTTGCTCACAAGCCTCTGATTAGCGTGATTGTGCCGGCACATAACACACCCAAATCGTTCTTGGAAGAGGCGATCGAATCGGTGATCAATCAGGTGTACCCCTTTTGGGAACTATGCATTGCTGATGATGCTTCCACCGAACCTCATGTCAAGAAAGTCTTGAAGAAATATGCAGCGCAAGATTCCCGGATTAAGGTGGTCTTTAGAGAGGAAAACGGGCACATTGCACGTTGCTCCAATTCAGCATTGGAACTAGCCACCGGAGAGTATATTGCTCTGCTCGATCATGATGATGTCTTGCCTCCAGAAACACTCTACGAAATCGCTTTTCTGCTAAATCGTCATCCAGAAGCAGACATGATCTACTCCGATGAGGACAAAATTGATGAGAATGGCAAGCGCTGCTGTCCCTATTTCAAGCCGGATTGGTGCCCTGATTCTTTCTTGTGTCGGATGTACACCTGCCATCTAGGAGTCTACCGACGATCGATCGTCAATGAGATGGGCGGCTTCAGGGCAGGATATGAAGGTAGCCAGGACTATGATCTAGTTCTCCGATTCACTGAGAAAACAGACAAGATTTTCCATATTCCTAAGATTCTCTACCATTGGCGAATTCATACGGGTTCTATCGCAAGTAATTCCAGTGCAAAGCCATATGCTTATGAGGCGGGGCAACGGGCGATCGAAGATGCCTTGCGTCGCCGCGGCGAAAATGGCATTGTTAGCCACGATGAGAAGCATCTAGGCGTATATATCATTCGATACGATATACCCCAGTATAAATTGGTCAGCATCATTATTCCGACCAGGGATTTAGGACATACCCTAAATCAGTGTTTGGAATCGATTTTCGCAAAGAGTACTTACCCGAATTACGAAGTCATTCTCATCGACAATGACAGCACAGAACCATACACCGAGAAGATCATTAAGGATTGGCTAAATAAAGAGCCAGAGCGCTTCAAATGCTACTCACTTAGAATTCCATTCAACTACTCCAAAATCAACAATTACGCTGTTACTAAAGCAAATGGCGACTTTTTGCTCTTCCTCAATAACGATACTGAGGTGGTTACTCCCGACTGGATTGAGGCAATGGTTGAACAAGCTCAAAGACCCTCGATTGGTGCAGTTGGATCACTTTTACTTTACCCAGACGATACTATTCAACATGCTGGTGTAGTGCTGGGCATCGCTGGCGTTGCGGGTCATAGCCATAAGCATTTTTCAGCGACTGAATCGGGGTATTACACTCAAATCAACTGCATTAATAACTATTCGGCTGTCACAGGTGCATGTTTAATGTGCAAACGTGAGGTTTTTGAGGCGATCGGAGGATTCAATGAAGAGGATTTGAAAATTGCGTTCAATGATATTGACCTCTGTCTAAAAATGGTGGCGAAAGGGCTAAAAAATATCTATTTGCCGCATGTTGTTCTTTATCACTATGAATCAAAGAGTCGAGGATACGATACTACTCCCGAGAAACAATTCAGGTTTATTAAAGAAATTGAGTACATGCAAAAGCATTGGAAGCAGTTGTTTGAACATGATCCTTGTTACAGCCCAAACTTAACGCTTCAGCATGAGGATTACAGCATCAAAGAGTATGATGCTACAGAGCGCGAATTCACTGTTCAATTGAAACGGACTGAAAACAAATTGCGACACTTGGAAGCCCAATTAGAGCAAACCAAACAAGAGAGAGCGCAAGCGATCAATCGGATTACGGCTATGGAAACCAGCAAATTCTGGAAGCTAAGAAGAAGTTGGTTTCAACTCAAGCAATTGATCGGGGTTGCAGGGCAAAAGCAGGAATAGATTAATTGGAGCAGTCTTGCTTACAACACTGTTTCTTCTGTGTTTCTTAATATCCAAACCCCATGAGCATTCTTGATCAGTATGTTGCTTCTGCGCCTAGCCCACAAAATGCACTCGATATTTTTGAAGGCGAATGGTCTTCTGAATTCCCTGAACCTCTAGACAAGTTACAAGCTGGCACCGTTCCCCTCTTCAAAGATGCACGAATAGAATGGGTTGCTGAACAAGTGGATGGTCTTGCGGCCAAAACTGTTTTGGAATTGGGTCCTCTGGAAGGGGGACATTCCTACATGCTTGAGAGGCTTGGTGCTGATTCAATCATTGCCATCGAAGCAAATACACATGCCTATTTGAAATGTTTGATCGCCAAGGAGCTTTTAGGGTTACAGCATGTACGCTTCTTACACGGTGACTTTGTTGAGTTCTTGCGAAACAGTCAAGAGAGTTTTGACATCTGTATTGCTAGTGGTGTGCTTTACCATATGCGTAATCCATGCGAACTGATTGCACTGATGTCTAAAGCATGTAGTCAGCTATTTATCTGGACTCACTATTATGACGAAGCAATTATTTCTGCAAGCTCCAGTCTTGCTCACAAGTTCTCAGACCATGTTCTAACAGAATATTCCGGTTTTCAGCACATCCTGTATCGTCAAAACTATAATGAGGCGCTGAATTGGGCAGGATTCTGTGGTGGTAGTGCAGAGTATAGTTACTGGATGAGTCGAAATGGTATTATAAGTTGCTGCAAGTATTTTGGTTTTAGCGAAGTCCGAACTCATTTTGAGAATCCTCATCACCCCAATGGACCAAGCTTTGCACTACTTGCTAAGAAGGATACTCTATTTTCTAAAAGTATCCCTTTACAAAAGCAAGAATCATTAGATCTTAGTCCTTTGGTTTTGCGATTAAAGCAGGCTCAAAATCAGTTGAGGCAGTTAGAAGCAGAAATGGGAATCCTTAAAGGAGAACTAGACAATGAACAAAATAGAATTGCTGACATGAAAACCAGCAGGTTTTGATCAATACTTGCGCTAAGTAAGGCTCCAAATTTCAGGAGGGCAGCCTTCATCATAAGTAGCAGGTGAGAACCTACGATTATGTCATTTCCTCTGAATGATCCCCACTGGATACACACTCGATCGTTTCTAGAACAATACGCCCAACCGATCGACCCTATTCTGGCTCCGATCGATTTTCTAGAGTTCTTCCCAGGCACTTACCCCTACAACGTTTCTCATGTTTTGCCTGCGGATCATTTTGCGTTCGTAGTGATTCACAAAGGCATGGTGGCAGAGATCAACTACTCGCTGGTGCTAGAAACGATCGAACGCTTCCATCCCGCTTTTGCCAATGAAGTTTTCATTCTCTATAGCAAAACTCCACTGTCGGATATCGCACCTCCCCATCCAACTGATATTGAGGCGCTCATTGAGCAAATCAAACGCGATGCGCGATACACCAGCCGAACATCGATCGAGCAACCTTGCGCCGCCGTAATCACCACCTACGATCGCTCTCAGTATCTCGAACGATCGCTGCCTCAGATTGTCAAATTGGGCGTTCCCATTGTCATCGTCGATGATGCTTCTAGTTCAACTCACCGCGAAGCGAACCAGCGACTCGCCCACACCTGTCAAATTCCCCTCATCTATATTCCGGCATCTCAGGGATTAGCGAATGCGATTAATGTTGGCGTGAGTTATTGGCTGGCAAATCCAGCGATCGACTGGATCTCCTACTTTCAGGATGATGTCGAGGTTCGCCCCGACCTGTTGAAGATCCTCGCTCGAATTCAACATCCCCACGATCGCCCCCTCTTAACTGGACGCAGCGCGATTGAACATCCTACCCTGGAATCGCATGAGATTGACAGCTACCGCGTTTTGTTGAAGCGATCGACCTCTGGTGAGCATCTTCATGCCCATCGAGACTACTGGCGATCGGTGTTGCCCATTCCCAAATTAGATATTGCATCCCACAATGGTCAAGTGTCAGGAGCCGATGCGGACTGGTGGATTACGGCATGGTCGCCCCAATCAGTTGCCAAACGAGGGGGTTATGTGGTTTGTGTTCCTGATCTAGTCAGCCCATTCCAGATTCCGTCAGCCTCCATTCCGAAGATTGTTAGCCAACCATCCTCTGTTAGCCAAACAAAACCAGATTCTGTCGATCGTGCCTCCGAGCTAGACGGCATTCGGATTTTGATTGACGGATACAACTTGCAACTGACGAAAGGCACAGGCATTAAAACCTATGGCTTGAGCCTCGTTCAAGCCTTGACTGAGATGGGTGCAACAGTCGATGTGTTGCTGAGCCGGGGCGGATATAAATCCAATCCTGTTTTGGATGAAGTTTACTTTTTTGATAATCTGGCGAACAATCAAACCATTCTCACCCTGCTCAAAGGACTCGTCAAAACTGCATCAGGACCGCTCTATCGAGCGCGACGCAAGAAAAACTTTAGTGGCTTCGTGATCAAACGAGGGCAATACAGCGATGATTTCTTAAAATATGCCACCTCTTTCAATTTGCCGCAGTGCTACGACATTGCCAATGTTCTCTACAAGAAGCTCAACATTACCACCAATGTCACTATTCCAGAACCGATCGACATCTGGCACTGTACCTATCCGTTACCAATGACCATCCGGGGTGCCAAAAAGATCACGACCGTTCACGACATGATCCCATTGCGCCTCCCTTACGCCACTCTGGATGACAAAGAAAACTTCTATTTCAAAGTGCGGGATGCCTTAAAAGAATCCGCCATCACCATCACAGTCTCCGAAAACTCCAAACGCGATCTCCTCACCTATTTCGATATCGATCCAGACAAAATTGTTGTCACCTATCAACCGATCGCCCTCCAACCCCTGAATATCACTGAGGAAGAAGTTTCACTTTACCTCAACCGATTCGGCTTGGAATACCAGTCATATATTTTGTTTGTGGGGGCGATCGAGCCAAAGAAAAACGTCGGCAGGTTAATTGATGCTTACACGGCTCTTGATACCCCGATGCCGCTTGTGGTTGTCGGCAAAAAAGGCTGGCTCTGCGACGACGAACTTGCCGGACTCGCCTTTTTCGAGGACAAAACCTCGAAAAAGAAAGTGAAGCTGTTGGAATATGTCAAAACCGATAGCCTGCGATACCTTTACCGAGGGGCATACTGCCTTGTCTTTCCATCCCTCTACGAAGGCTTCGGATTGCCGCCTGTCGAGGCGATGCACTTCAACTGTCCCGTGATCACCTCCAACGTGTCCTGCTTACCTGAGATCTGCGGAGATGCCGCGCTTTATGTCGATCCGTATAGCGTCATTGATATTCGGCAGCAGCTAGAAACCTTGCTAGGCGATCCAAATTTGCGCGATCGGCTGGTGCGAACGGGCAACCGAGTTGCTGAGTCTTTTAGCATGGAAAATTATCTCAAACGTCTGCATCAGGCATATATTAAAGCCCTTAGTTGAACGATCGATCGCCAACACTGGAGCAGGAGCAAAGCATACTTTGCTCTCATTTAATGTAATCATTTGTAAATGAAAAGACAAAGTTTTATTAAGAACGATCGCTTTGTGGAAAACTCGCTTTTTTCTGTGGAAAAGCTGAGGAAAAAGCGTGGAAAAAGTCACGGCGATCGGGGAAAACTCGCTAAGTATTATTACTCATGTGGAAAACTCGCGGAATTTTTCACAGGCTTTCCACATCCCTAAAATCTATTAATTCTTGACAACACGCTAATTTTGGCGATCTCTCCACTTTTTCCACAGCCCCTACTACTAGATCTCTTTAAAACTATTTTTAGATATAGAAATTTTCCGCCACTGGAACAATACTATAACTGAACAAATGAAAGCTTTTGAATAGAGAGTGCTAGGATTACCTTCCAAGCGCAATCCTCCCTGCTAATGGTTGATGGACATGAAACTGATTTGCACCCAAACCGAACTGAACACTCATCTTTCTTTAGTGAACCGAGCCATTCCTTCTCGCCCTAGCCATCCCGTCTTAGCTAATGTGTTGCTTGTTGTCGATGCAGATACTCAGCAGGTCAGTCTGACTGGATTTGACCTCAGCTTGGGAGTCCAGACTAGTTTTGCTGCCCAAGTTGAGCAAGGTGGTACTCTCACACTACCCGCCCGACTGCTGAGTGACATTGTTTCTCGCCTGCCCAGTGGAGAGATTGTGTTGGGTGAGGAAGAAGGGGAAACCTTAGTGACGCTAACCTGTGCCTCCGGACGCTATCAAGTTCGCGGCATGGGAGCGACTGAGTATCCAGAACTCCCGACGATCGAGGATGGCGATGTTGTGTACTTGCCCGTAGAAGCCTTAACCGAAGGGTTACGCGGTTCGTTGTTCTCAACTAGCTCTGATGAAACTAAACCAGTTCTCACTGGCGTTCATATCACGGTAGAGGCAGATAGTTTGGAGTTTGCTGCCACAGATGGACATCGTTTAGCCGTTGTGCAAACTATCCTGGAGTCGATCGATCCCCAGGATAAAAAGCAGGACAAAAAATCGGCTAATTCATCCATCCAATTCGATGTAACTGTTCCGGCAAAGGCGCTACGAGAGCTAGAGCGGATGCTGCAAATCAACACCACTGGGGAGGCGATCGCCGTTCGCTTCGATCGAGGACAATTGATCTTCGAGTGGGCAAATCAACGCCTCACTAGCCGCCTCCTAGAAGGACAATACCCCAACTATCGCCAACTCATCCCTCGCCAGTTCTCTCGCCAGTTGACCGTTGATCGTCGCTTCTTCACCAGTGCCTTAGAGCGGATTGCTGTTCTCGCAGATCAGAAAAACAGCATCGTCAAAATGAATCTAGACAGTGTAAAGCAGGAAGCAGTTCTCTCCGTGGATGCTCAAGATGTTGGGAGTGGCAGAGAGACGATCGTGGCTCAAATCTCTGGCGAAGATTTAGACATCGCATTCAACGTCAAATATCTCCTGGAAGGCTTGAAAGCGTTCAACACTACTGAAGTGCAAATGCAATTTAACACGGCGACCAGTCCCTCTATCTTGACACCACTCGGCGGCTTAAAAATGACCTATCTGGTGATGCCTGTGCAAGTTAGGGGTAATTAAAAGAACAACTAATGTTTTTAGGAGTATTTTTAGGGGAGCTTAAACATCAGAGAAAACTAAGTTAAGCTGAAGCACTTTGTCTGGAAAGGGAGGAAGAACAATTTCTCCCTCTGCTAAAACAATACGCCGATTCAAGTACCCAAACTGATCTGGGGCAATTTGGTAAGGTTCACTGTAGGCTTCTAGGTAGTGGTTGGGTAAATTAAATAGCCAATAATCACTAATGTTTGCTTCTGCATAAAGTGGCAACTTGACTTCCCGGTCATAATCGAGAGAAGAATCAGCGACCTCAATTATTAATAATGTATCTTTGGGGGTTGGATGCTCAGTAGCATAGTCATCAGGGCGATTGTACACAATCGCAAAATCTGGCTCTGGCTCACCATCAAAAGATAAGGAAATGGGAGCCTGACATTGCAAAGTTGCTCGATTTTGCAGCAAAAGTGGAAGTTGGCGTAGTAGCCGTCTAATGCAGGTTTCATGTGCCACTCCCTTGGCTGCCATTTGAATTAGCTCTCCCCGAACTAGCTCAATGTGCTCATCCTCGCTCAGGAAACCCAGTTCCACCAATCGGTGATACTCAGTCGCTGTGAAACGCTTAGGTTGAGCTTTCAAAGAACTTGGTGTCATTGAATAATTCTCCTTGATTAGTAGGGATAGTTTTACGCTCCCATGCCGGAATATTGTTTCAATCCGAGTCGCCAAAGCCAGCGATTTAATCCCAGGAATAGCAAGATCCAGCCGAGCATGATCAGCAGGCCCCGCCCCACGTTGATCGGTAAGCCAACTAAAATGCTTGCTGGGAAATGAATCATGTATGGGAAGGGTGTCCAGAGGACAATGTGCTGGACGATCGGCGGGAAAATTTCGAGCGGTGCGATCAGCCCAGAGAGGAATAGGTAGAAGAGAAACCAAAGGGATTCGATCGCATTGGCTCGTTCCATCCAAAAGGCAAACATCGCAAAGGAGTATTGGCTGATAAAGCGCAAAACGAATGCCAGAAACACCGCCAGTAAACACAGTAGAAAATTTGTCAAACTGGGCATCCAGGCGGCTTGAGGATAGAGCAGAAAAAATAAAACAATTAGGATAATGGCAAAGGGCAATCGGGCAAAGCGTTCGGCAAAGTGAGAAGCAAAATGATGCCAGCCTGGATCAAGCGGTTGTAACAAGCGAAAGGATAATTTTCCTTCTACGATCTCTCGCTCAAATTCCCAAATCACCCAAACGACGCTAAATTGCCTGACCAGAAACACAGCCAGGAAGTAGCGAATAAAATCAAGAGGGGATAGCCCAAACCGTCCATCTTGAGAGGCTTCTACCCAAACTCCCATGAGGATGAGCGGCAAACTTCCGGATAGCACCCAGAAGAAGAGTTCGGCACGGTACTCGATCATGTGAGCATAGTAGACCGAGATTAGGGTTCCGGCGATGCGGATAGTTTGGCGAATAGGGTGTTTCATCGTTTGAGAATTGAGGGATGCTACTCATGCTCCCAGAATCGCTCTGACAGCAACTTCTCTACATCATGCGGGAACAGGTAGACATCCGGAAAGGATACTAGAGGATAATCTTCCCTCACGATAGACAACGCATAGCGCCATGACTCATCAAACACCTCAAGTAGATAAGGTTTGAGACTCGGAGACTGTTTGAGCAATAGTTGTAACTCACTTCGCTGATCTCGGATCGTGACTTCCCAACCCCGGAAATCATTCGGGGAGGGAACATAGCCCCGTTTGAGCAGATGACTGAGAAGGACTCGTAATCGGCTTTCTAGTTCCCGTCGATCGCGCCCTGCCAATGATTCAACTTCCTCAATTAAATTTTCTAGATCAAGCTGGTCAAACGCTTGTGCTTTCAGCTTGACAACAGTATCCTCAATCCAGAGATTGAAGTCGCGATCGTATAGCTGAGCTTGCAGTGATGTTTCGGTCATCCTAGCTTCTCAAAAGAGGGCACGCACTTCGTAGTTCATGCCCATGCTATCTTAATTCAATTAAAGTGTTTTAGAGGCAATTAGGATTTCAAATTGCACCAGCCCGAAACACTTGACCAATCACCTCTTCGATCGGTGGATCAGTAATCGTCAGATCCACAACTTCCAATTCTGCCAAGAGCTGGGAAATCGTTTTAGTCAACGCTTCATGAGGCACGATGAAATGGGCAACTCGACCCTCGACCTCGCCTAATTGACCGTAGTGTTGTAAGTCGGAGGGCGATCGAACCTCTGCCAGTTCCACAGTGACTTCGCGGCAAGGCGCAAATTTTTCTAGCAAGCCATCTAAACTGCCATCATAGATTAATTGTCCAGCATAAATCACCAGCACTCGCTGACACAATGCTGTGATATCTGCCATGTAATGACTCGTCAACAAAACAGTGGCTTGATATCGCTGGTTATATTCTTTCAAAAACTCGCGAACACTCACTTGAGCATTCACATCTAGCCCCAATGTTGGCTCATCTAAAAACAAAACTTGAGGGCGGTGAATCAAAGCAGCTAGAAGTTCGGCTTTCATCCGTTCGCCCAGCGAAAGTTTGCGGACGGGTTGGGTCAGTTTATCTCCTAGAGAAAGCATTTCACTGAGTTCACCAACTCGCTGCCGATATTCGCGATCGCTAATCCCATACACCGCCGCATTAATCCGCAGTGAATCCAATGTCGGCAGATCCCAGAGCAACTGCTGCTTTTGCCCCATGACCAGCGTAATTTTCTGCAAAAAGTCAGCTTCGCGCCGGAATGGAATATACCCCGCAACCGTCACCCGTCCACTAGACGGATGAATCAACCCAGTCAACATCTTCAATGTCGTTGTCTTACCCGCCCCATTGGGACCCAAAAATCCGACGACTTCCCCCGATTCAATCTCAAAGGAAACAGATTGAACCGCCGCGATCGATCGATAGGTTCGTCGAAAAAAGTGTAACAGTGTACCCGCTAAGCCCGGTTCCTTGACTGCTACGGGATAGACTTTACTCAGGCTTTCTACAGTAATAATCGGCATAGTTGCACCCGGTTTATCAAGGAATGATGGGGGGATGGGGGGAACCCATTGGCGTTGCTGAAGTTAGGGATGTTAGGGGTAGGGATATCCCTTTATGGGAACCCGAAATTTTTCAGGGTAGGCACAAGACCTACCCCTACCAATGCTGAAACATCCTTCATCCCTATTTTTGCTCAGGATGCTTCGCCTCTGGTGCGTCCTGCCCTAATTGATTAATGACGCGGATCAGTTGGTATAAGCGCCCAAAATCTCGCTGGTTAAAGTGCATTACCAGGCGGGGCAGTTGAGCCTCATCGCCGCCGGATTCCTGAGGAAGGGCTTGACTTTTCTCAATTCGTCCTCTGACCAGGAGATCGCTGAAATTTTGATTCAAATATTCGACATCGGCATCAAAAAGTTCAGAGTTGAGGCGAAGGACAAGTTGTTCGCCAACATAGCGACTGGAGTGGAAGACGCGGTAGAAGCTGACGATCGTTTCACAGGCATCATCAACGCGATCGGTAATGGTGTAGAGATGCAGGTCGTCAGGACTGATTAAGCCAGCATTCAGCAAGTTTTTGCGGAAATGAGTATCCCAGTTTTGCCAGTAGTCGCCACCAGGTTTGTTGATCATCACGACTGGGAGCAGGTCAGATTTGCCCGTTTGCATCAGGGTCAGACACTCGAAAGCTTCATCCAGAGTGCCAAAGCCGCCAGGGAAGAGAGCAAGGGCGTCAGTTTCTTTCAAGAAGAACAATTTGCGCGTGAAGAAATATTTGAAGTTAATCAGCTTCGCGTCACCCTCAATGAACGGATTTGATCCCTGCTCAAAGGGCAATTGAATGTTCAGCCCAAAAGACTTATCTACTCCCGCCCCCTCGTTGCCTGCCTGCATGATGCCGGGACCTCCTCCCGTCATCACCATAAAGCCCATTTTAGTAACAGCATGGGCAAACTCTGCCGCCATCTGATATTCCTGGCTTTTGGGCGGAATTCGGGCAGACCCAAAAATCGTGATCTTGCGAATGTGGCGATAAGGATAGAAAACTCGGAATGCCCGTTCCATATCTTGCAAGGAGGCATTCAGAATTTTCCAATCAAGGCGATCGGCTTCCACCTCCGCCATGCGAACCAATGTCGTCAAGGCTTGCTGGATCAGCCCCCCATGCTTCATTTTGGGGAGTTGACTAAGCAATCCACTGATCTCGGTTTGAAGAGCCTCCAGCGAGGGAGACGAGGATGATAAGCTCATGAATTCCTCTGGTCTGGCAGTATTCTATTCTACCGGGATTTGAGGAGCAGCATCTTACGGCGAATCGTCGAACGATCGCGGTCAAAAACTGCATCAAACTGCCAAAGCGAGATGCCCTTGTTAAATTCCTAGGTAAGCAGCTAGGAGGAGCAGACTACCAAAGCTAAATGAGTGAATCAGAGTTGAACGTTGAACGCTCACTCCTGACTTGCGAAATACAACCAACTTATGATGCAGGGTAGGCGTGATCCACAGAACCCTAACGCAATCTAATGGCTGGATAGTGAGCCATACCCACCCTACCGAAAATGGCTCTAGAGCGATCGCCTACAGATATTTCTCTAGTGTGCTGGCTAAGGTGGTCTTGGGCACTGCACCCACAACCATATCAACCCGTTGCCCTTCTTTGAAGATCATCAGGGTCGGGATGCTGCGAATGCCGTATCGACTAGCCACGTTAGGATTCTCGTCTGTGTTGACTTTGACGACTTTGACTTGCCCAGCATACTGCTCAGCAATTTCATCGACCACAGGCGCAACCATGCGGCAGGGACCACACCAGGGTGCCCAAAAATCGACCAGGACAGGAACATTACTCTCTAGAACTTCTTGTTCAAAAGTGGAATCCGTAACTTGTGCGGCTGCTGACATGCCTGAAAACCCTTGCCTATGTTATCTGACAAAATCTTACCATAGCGAAAACAGAAGTCTCAGGCTACTCGTTCTATACAATTGGATACATTTTTCATCGTCAAGCGCTCGATTAAAACCCAATGGAGTGCAACCCGATCGAACGTTAAGATTTAAGCTTTGTTACTAATCGATCGCATTTTTATGGTTTGAACTATTATCACGAGTAGCGTTCACAGCGAAGCTTTTTGCATCTAGCTACCACATCTAGAGTTCATCCAGGGTACTTTCCAGATTCAGGAGATGTAGATTAAGCGATCGAGTGGAGCAAAAGGGTTGCTTCTGTTGTACTAAAAGGCGGATCTAGCTCAGAAAGTAGGAACCGCCTGAACAGCAGTCCAGGCGGAGTGTGGTGTGAGGAGTGAACGGAAACATGCGTCTCCGCTCTCTCCATTGTAAGCGACAGTTCCAGATTTTCGAGTAGTTCGCCAGACAGACCTGATGAACTTATTTAAAGCAGCTTGACAAGTGTAAATTTACTTGCCCATTCCAAGCTGTTGCGCTTTTTGATAAACTTTGCCTTCAGTCAGCAAAGACGGAGCAATCACCACTTCCACTTGTTGCATTTCGCGAACATTCTTCGCGCCAAGTGTTCCCATGCTGGTTTGTAAGGCACCAAGCAGATTGTGAGTCCCATCGTCGAGTTGAGCAGGGCCCCGTAAAACTTGCTCCAGAGTTCCTGTTGTCCCAACCCGGATTCGGGTGCCACGCGGCAAAACTGGGCTAGGGGTTGCCATGCCCCAGTGATACCCCCGACCGGGTGCTTCGGCGGCTCTAGCAAAGGGCGAACCGATCATCACCCCATCGGCACCGCAAGCAATGCATTTGCAAATATCGCCGCCAGTAATCAGTCCACCATCTGCAATCACCGGAATATATTGACCTGTTTCTTGGTGAAAATCTTCTCGTGCGGCTGCACAGTCTGCTACGGCGGTTGCTTGAGGAACACCGACCCCCAAAACGCCACGAGAGGTACAGGCTGCACCAGGTCCAATTCCGACGAGTATGGCGGCGGCACCTGCTTTCATCAGATTGAGGGCAACTTCATAAGTTACGCAATTGCCCAACACAACAGGGATAGGCATTTCCTGACAAAATGCCGCTAAATCTAGCGGGAGAATGGATTGCGGGGATAGGTGCGCCGTAGAAACGACGGTTGCCTGAATAAAGAACAGGTCAGCACCCGCTTCAGCCACCGTAAACCCATACTTAGCGGCTCCGGCTGGCGTAGCACTGACGGCTGCAATCCCACCATGCTGTTTAATTTCTTGAATCCGATGCTTGATTAGCTCTGGCTTAATGGGTTCAGCATAGAGTTGCTGCATTAGGGGAACGAACTCAGTTTTATCAACAGAGGCAATGCGATCGAGTATTGGATCAGGCTCTTCATAGCGAGTCTGAATTCCTTCCAAATTCAGCACACCCAACGCGCCCAATTGTGTCAGTTTCACTGCCATCTTTACATCAACCACCCCATCCATTGCACTGGCAATGATCGGAATTTCACGCTCAATTCCGCCGATCGTCCAACGAGTATCGGCAAGTGACGGATCAAGTGTACGCTGTCCCGGAACAAGCGCAATCTCATCAATTCCATATGCCCGACGGGCGGCTTTACCCCGACCAATTTGAATGTCCATTTCCACTCTTGCTTAACAATGAATAAAGCTAGACTATCAAATCTGGGGAGGAACGGTGCTTGCAAGGATGAATGATGAAAATAATAAAAAAACAAAAATTGAATGGCTCTTTAAATCTGTTTCAGCTCTTGTTTTAGGCAAGTCTTGAATTAAAATCAAACTTACTGTTAAATGCGCTTAAAGCAGTCTGAAATTCCTATTTCAGTTGTAATGATTGTCAATCAACTCACTCATCTTTTTTCATTTTTCATCCTTCAAAAAGTTTAGATCAATACTGGCAACGTTGCTTAGCCCCATTACATATAGCGAGTTTATGTCTAGCCGATCGTTCATTTCAACTTTAATGTTTCGCTTATACCGTTGTCTGTAATAATAATTTTTTCTCTTTTGCTGCTGTTCTTTGCGCTTCGATTCACGTAGAGTTTTTAATGCGGCTGACATATCAGGATAAGCCGTACCTTTGAGCAGCTTTTTGAGGGTTTGTTTCCAACGGGTAGCCTGCTCTAGACTCGGATAAACGCCAATCAAGCAAATCAATTCTTGCTTCGATTTGTCCTTGAGATCAGACGCAATTCGATTTCCCAATAAACAAATTGCCCGACTGATATCGTCGTTGTCTTCTGGAACCCTGGGAGGGAACGCCATTGGCTGAAAACATTGATTCATTGAACCTTGCTATTGCACAAGACTAAATAATAGACAGGGTTGAATTAACGCGATGTGCAACTTTGTGACCGTAAGCTTAGGTGTGTCATATGGGGTAGGCATTTTGCCTGCCCTTGCTGGACGGGTGGGACACCCATCCCACGCGATTTAAAGAAGTCACACATTGCGTGAATTAGAAAAATTTTATAAGCAAATAAGGGCATAATTCATGCCCCCAGTTCAACAAAGTGATAAAGAGATCTTTACGAAAGAAGCTACTCGCGATCGATCGCCCTAAACCTGTACCATTCCACCAGCCGCCTGGAAACGGGCACGGGCACGACGCAGCGATCGCTCTGCTTGAATTTGCTCTTGACGGGAGCCGCTACTCCGAGCCTGGTTTACCCGAGTTTCTGCCTCGCTATAGGTAGTACGAGCTTCTTCGCGATCGATCTTGTCGCCTCGTTCAGCCCCATTTACCAAAATTGTCACTTCATTGCTTTCGATCTCTGCGAAGCCCCCCATAAGGGCGATCGTGACCCAATCTTTATTCGATCGGACTCGCATCACGCCAATATCAAGAGCCGTCAGCAGAGGCGCATGACCCGTCAAAATTCCCAATTGTCCTGTAGTGCTAGGCAGGATTACTTCCTCCGCCTGAGAATCCCAGACCGTCTTATCAGGCGCGACAACACGAACAGTTAATGACATAAAGAGTTCAAATCTCCAAAATATAGGGATTAAGATTGGGGCTTTGAGAGTTAGGAGTCAGCAAGCTCTTCATCCTTTATCTCCCATCCTTTATCTCCCATCCTTCACTTCGCTTCTGCCTTCAGTTTTTCACCTTTGGCGATCGCTTCGTCAATGCTGCCAACCATATAGAAGGCTTGTTCAGGCAGATCGTCAAGTTCGCCACCCAGGATCATTTTGAAGCCTTTGATGGTATCATCCAGCTTGACATATTTGCCAGGAGAGCCAGTGAAGACTTCCGCCACAAAGAAAGGCTGCGACAGGAAACGTTCGATTTTACGGGCACGGGCAACGGTGAGGCGATCGTCCTCCGAAAGTTCGTCTAGACCCAGAATCGCGATGATGTCTTGAAGCTCTTTATATCGTTGCAGAGTAGATTGGACGGTACGTGCCGTACCATAATGCTCCTCACCGACAACACTGGCTTGCAGCATAGTCGAGGTAGAATCGAGCGGGTCAACCGCAGGATAGATACCCTTAGCCGCTAGACCCCGAGAAAGTACAGTAGTCCCGTCGAGGTGAGCAAAGGTGGTGGCAGGAGCAGGGTCAGTCAAGTCGTCCGCAGGCACATAAACCGCTTGAATCGACGTGATAGAGCCTTCTTTAGTAGAGGTAATGCGCTCTTGCAAATCGCCTACGTCTGTACCGAGGGTCGGTTGGTAGCCGACCGCAGAAGGCATCCGTCCGAGCAGCGCCGACACCTCAGAACCCGCTTGTACGAAGCGGAAGATGTTATCAATAAACAGCAACACGTCTTGCTTATTGACATCACGGAAGTATTCTGCCATCGTCAGGGCTGATAGACCCACGCGCATTCTGGCTCCGGGCGGTTCGTTCATCTGACCGTAGACCAAGGTAATCTTCGAGTTACTGGGGGTATCTGGATCGATTACTTTGGACTCGATCATTTCACTGTAAAGGTCGTTGCCCTCGCGGGTGCGTTCGCCCACGCCGCCAAACACCGACACACCGCCGTGCTGAGTCGCGATGTTGTTGATCAATTCCATCATGATCACAGTTTTGCCAACGCCTGCACCGCCAAACAGACCAATTTTGCCGCCACGACGATAAGGAGTCAGCAGGTCGATTACTTTGATGCCTGTTTCAAAGACTGAGGGCTTGACCTCCAGTTCGATCAGCTTGGGCGCGGGACGGTGGATCGGCAGGGTTTCCGATCGATCAACAGGTCCCTTCTCGTCTACGGGTTCACCCAAAACGTTGAAAATCCGACCGAGAGTGGCTGTGCCTACAGGGACGCTGATAGGGGCACCTGTGTCGATCGCCTCCATTCCGCGTACCAAGCCATCTGTGGAACTCATGGCAACGGAGCGAACTTGGTCATCTCCCAAAAGTTGTTGGACTTCGCAGGTGACAGCAACTTGCTGTCCGGCAGTGTTGGTGCCTTCAATCCGAAGCGCGTTGTAGATCCGGGGCATGATGCCGGAGGGAAATTTCATATCTACAACGGGACCAATGATCTGAGTAATATAACCGACGTTGGTTTTTTCTGCTGTGGTGACCATGCTTGCGCCTATCGTGTGATCAGCTTGCTAAAGACTTAAGACTAGACTTGAAAACAGCCTAAATGTTTACAAATCGCCACCCTTCAGATTATCACCGAATCAGCCGCTTAAGAAATCTTGAGAAAATTCCACCTGTAAATTTTCTGTTGATGTAGACATGGCGTAGGGGCAGACCGATGTGTTTGCCCTGACGTAGAGGGCAGACACATCGGTCTGCCCTCTACCGTCGGGTGCGAAATCGATCGGTCTAAGTTCACCTACATACCAGTTGTAGCGAGTAAATTGGCGGATGAACTGCCATCGATCGCGCCATATACAAAATGTTTTGCCGCTCATCGACCCAGAGACTAAATAGTATAAATCATCTCCTCCTGTTCCCACATCACGGATGAAAAATTGGACGGTGGGTTTAAGTCCGTTCCCTTTCGCAGATACCCTTGCACATTCTCCGCCAGCGTAATTGGCGCATCCATGTCTTGATGACGGTCTAACTCTCGCTGAGCATTTGCCGAATCCGCACTTTCCACAGAAAAGCTGCCCACTAAACACGGATGAGGATCAGCCGAGCAGTATCTCAGACGGCAGACGCATAACATAATCTGGTGGTAATTCTTGCCTGATTTGATCTAGATGTGGCAGAAAAACATCAGCAGGACGAGCGGAAACCAGAGTCGCACTGTTTAGTGCGCTCAGTGCAATGGCAAAGCCTAATCCGAGCACCTAAACGATATCCCTATGTAGGGACAGACACATCGGTCTGTCCCTACGCCATGTCATACATCAACAGAAAATTTACAAGTGGTCAAATTTCGCCGAAAAAGTCCACGAACGCTATCCGAGTCATCAGGGAGCAGCATAATGATTCATGAAGAATATAGTCATGAAAGATGAGATCAATGCCTGTGTCAACGTTCACAAATGAACTTTACCTACCTACAAACAATAATAAATACTTGATGGAGTACTCGATCGCATCTAACCTGGTAATCCTCCAGTGCAGATAGCTTGTCTCAGACCCCGCTTAAAAAGCCAAAATTAGGGTTGAGGCAATGTTAAGTGCTGAGCTTAAGCCATTTCTCCGTCTTCAGTTCCCGCTCCTCAGCACTTTTCAAACAGGTTCTCAGGCTCCAAGTCGAATCATTCTCTCCAAACAGGTTAGTTTCAGCATAAAGTCCCAGGAGACAACGGTCATGGCGAATGCAGAACAGCTTATCCTGCTTAAGCAAGGTGTCAGTCAGTGGAATTCATGGCGGGAAACCTCCTCAGAGATCACGCTAGACCTCAGTGGAGTTGATTTGAGCAAGATAAACTTGTGCCAGGTCAACCTGAGTAGGGCAAATTTATACAAAGCAAATTTGAGTGGCGCAAACCTCAATTGTGCTAACTTGTGTGAGGTCAATCTGACTGAAGCTGACCTGAGCGGAATTGACCTCGGACGCGCCAACCTGAGTGAAGCGAACCTGAGTGGCGCGAATCTGCTCGGAGCCTATCTGGGCGAGACTGACTTCAGCACAACCGATCTGAGCAACGCTAATCTGAACCGAACCGATTTGAGCCATGCGAACCTAAACGGGGCAAATTTGCAGAAAGCCAGCTTGGTTGGGGCTGAGATGAGCCACATTAATTTGGGCAATACCAATCTACAAGATGCTGATTTAAGCAGAGCAGAATTGGGTCGGGCTAGCCTAAACAACGCCAATTTGAGTCATGCTAACTTAAATGGAACTCGCCTGATTGGAGCAAACTTAAGTTTCACAAATTTGAGCGAAGCTGACCTGACAGGAGCGCGACTGAACCGAGCCGATTTGAGTGAAGCTAATTTAAGTGACGCCAAGCTAAATGGAGCCAATCTACTCGGCGCAAAGCTGAACTGCGCTAAGTTAGTCAACGTTGATCTCAGCGAAACGAACCTCAGTGGTGCCAATCTCAGCTATGCCGTGTTAGATTCGGCAAACCTTAGTGGTGCTAATCTCAGCAGCGCCAATCTCAGCTATGCCAGTTTTAGCCACGCCAACCTAGAAGGGGCTGATTTGGAAGGAGCAACACTAGAAGAAACTAACTTTAGTCAAGCGACTATGCCCGATGGCACAATTTACGCTGTGGATAGCGAGAGTTGACGAAAATTCGTTACGCTTCTAGTGGGTAATGGCTTAACGCTAAATCGGAGATTAAATTCAATCGTGTAATGGGTCGCATCCCTACTCTAAAGTTCGATCGCGGGACATTAATTCTTCATCCGCCGCCACGCGGAAAAGCCTGGGTGGATTATGCCACCTGGGACGATCGCGTCGAACGGTTCCGTGTGCCAGCCATCCAGTATCGAGAACTGGTGAACACACTTCAGGCGGAGCGAACGAGTTTCACGGATGAGGCGCAGGATTTTCCGCCTGTGAGTTTAGAGTCGCGGCTCGATCGCCAGCCCTATCCCCATCAACAAGAAGCCCTTGCCGCCTGGAATCAAGCCGGACGTAGAGGCGTTGTGGTTCTGCCGACCGCATCTGGTAAGACCTATCTGGCACAACTGGCGATGCAGGCAGTTTCTTGCAGTACACTCATTACTGTGCCAACGTTGGACTTGATGCATCAGTGGTATGCTCATCTGCTGGCGGCATTTCCCGATGCTGAAGTGGGCTTGTTAGGGGGAGGATCACGCGATCGCACTGCCATTCTCGTCTCGACTTACGACAGTGCTGCGATCCATGCTGAGTCTTTGGGCAATCGCTACGCTCTACTGATCTGTGATGAGTGTCATCATCTGCCCACAGATTTCAATCGTGTGATCGCTGAATATACGATCGCTCCCTATCGCCTCGGATTGACGGCAACGCCCGATCGATCGGATGGCAGACACGCGGATCTCGATACGCTTTTAGGATCAGTAGTGTATTATCGCACGGCGGAAGATCTGGCAGGAAAAGCCCTCGCTCATCATGAAATCGTCCAGATCAAAGTGCAACTGTCGCAGCATGAACGAGAACGCTACGATCAGTTAATCAAAATCCGTGATGAATTTCTCCAGAAATCAAATATTTGGCTCGGCAACTTACAAGGATGGCAGCGATTTGTCCAAGCCAGTGCCCAATCCCAAGCCGGACGACGAGCGATGTTGGCACATCGGGACGCCCGGACGATCGCCCTCGGTACGGGAGGCAAACTGCGCGTCTTAGCCAATCTATTGGCACAACACTATCCTGAACAGACATTAATTTTCACCAACGACAACGCCACCGTTTATCGCATTTCTCAGGAATTCCTGATTCCGGCGATCACCCATCAAACTCCTGTTAAGGAACGCCACGACATCCTGCAAAACTTCCGAGATGGAAAATACAAATCACTCGTTGCTTCCCATGTGTTGAATGAAGGCGTTGATGTACCGGAAGCCAGTGTTGCCATCTTGCTATCAGGAACAGGCTCGGCTCGTGAATACATCCAGCGACTAGGACGAGTTCTGCGGAAAGGAAAAACTCAAAAATTCGCTCTGCTCTATGAAGTCGTGGCGGAAGAAACTACGGAAGAGGGCGTTTCTCGTCGTCGCCGTCAAACTTCCCGCAAACCACCACAACCCCAGCAGTTAGAGCTTGTGCCATCGCCCTACGAAGTGCCTACTCACAAAACCCGTCGAGCCGCAGAGACTTCTGCAACGTGGGATGAGGAGAGTCGATCGGATTAAATTGGTATCAGGAGGATACACTAGATCAATTGAGACTCTAATAATTTCTGGTAATTTCTGGGATAGTTACAATGGCTATCATTTTTATGCATTATGTTCAATTCCACGACACAACTCACGGCTGAAGAACTTGCGGCGATCGATAATAAACTCTCTAACCGCTACATTGAGCTTGATCCGACAGGCTACTTCATTATCTATATCGATCGCCAAGTCGGTTTAATTTGTGCTAAACACTATACCAACACCATCAACGATAAAGGACTTGCCTGCGATCCCGAAACAGGTGAACCCCTTCCTTGCAACAGCAAACTAGAACGTACTCATACGGCTCTCTTTACAGGCAGAACCGCCAAAGAACTCTGTATCAAACTCTTTGAAGAAACCAAACCCTGTCCGATTGGCTGTCTCGATCATGCTGCCTATTTGGGGCGAGAGTTCGTCCGAGCCGAAACTGCTCTGATTACAGGACAAGCGTATATCCAGGACTAAGCTTGGCATGACGACGAATTCTCCGACCCACATTATGGCGTTGGATCTTGGCACAACTGGGAATCGTGCCATTCTGTTTGATGCGGAAGGAAATATTGCAGGGCAGGCATACAAGGAGCTAACCCAGTATTATCCGCAACCGGGATGGTTGGAGCATGATCCGAGGGAGATTTGGCAAGATATCCGTTGGGCAATGCAGACGGCGATCCAGAGAGCCAGAGTTCAGCCGAATCAAATTGCAGCGATCGGTTTAGCGGTTCAGCGAGAAACTTGCTTGCTTTGGGACAAAACCACGGGTAGACCGTTGCACAATGCGATCGTTTGGCAAGACCGTCGGACTGCACTCCGTTGTCAACAACTCACTCAAGCTGGATACGCGGCTGAGATTTACGATCGCACGGGTTTAACCATCGATGCTTATTTCTCTGCAACCAAGCTCGCCTGGCTTCTAGAACACATTCAACGCACCGATCCGTTAGTAGATTTGGAGAATGTGCTGGCAGGAACGATCGACACTTGGATTCTCTGGAATCTCACAGGCGGCAGAGTTCATGCGACTGATGATAGCAATGCCAGCCGCACAATGTTGATGAACCTGCGATCGCGACAGTGGGATGAACCGTTGTTAAACTTGTTCAAAGTTCCGGTATCCCTCCTGCCCCAGATTCAGTCTAGCCTGAGCGAATTTGGTTACACCGATGCAGGATTGTTTGGGGCAGAAGTGCCGATCGCGGCGATGTTAGGTGATCAACAAGCGGCTCTGTTTGCTCATGGCTGCGATCGCCCTGGACTCTCCAAATGCACCTACGGTACAGGCTGCTTTCTGGTGGCTCATACGGGAACAGAGATCGCCCGATCGCATCACCAGTTGCTTTCAACGATCGCTTGGACGCAATCAAGTCCAGATCATTCCGCTCGCGTTGGCTATGCCCTTGAAGGCAGCATGTTTACCACGGGAGCTTGCATCCAATGGTTGCGAGACGGCATCCAGATTATTACCTCGGCGGCGGATACCGAATTGATGGCAGCCCAAATTCCAGACAACGGCGGCGTATATTTTGTGCCTGCTCTGAGCGGTTTGGGTGCGCCGCATTGGGATATGAACGCTCGTGGCGCATTTTTAGGGATTACGGGAGGCGCGAAGCGAGAACATATGGCAAGGGCAGTGTTGGAGGCGATCGCCTATCAAGTCAAAGAAGTGGTTCAGGCGATCAACGAAGATATGGGTACGGAAATTACCCTACTCAAAGTCGATGGGGGGGCTTGCCAGAATAACTTTCTGATGCAATTCCAAGCCGATGCTCTAGGGATTCCGATCGAACGTCCGGCAGTTTTGGATGCGACGGCTCAAGGTGCCGGATTTGCCGCCGGATTATCAGCAGGATTCTGGGATAGCTACGAAACGCTAGTGAAAAATCGTCAGGTCGATTGGGTCTTCTATCCGAGTGAAGCAACGGCTCAAGCCCAAGCGAACTTTAGCATCTGGCGGAAGGCAGTCGATCGGGCGAAGGGATGGGAAGGAGAGAACTGAGGATGAGGGATGAGAGATGAGGGATGAGAGATGAGAGAAGGGTTGGGAAATCTCTCTATGCTCTCCTGAGTCATTCTGGGCAAATTTTCGTATAACAAAAGAAGGGTAGTTGGTAATTCTCCTATCAAACCTGGTTAATCAGCGAACGCCGTTCGCCCATGTATGAATGTGATTATTATGGCTGTCGTTGTTCTGGTTTCAAATCTCCCTTCAATGGGTTAATGGCATGATGGCTGAGTTATACCGTTCGGAAGACGCTCAACAAATCCTGCAATTGGCGATCGCCCGTCAATCTGAAGCAGGCGAACTGACTCGTGCCCAACTATTTGAGATTGCGGCAGAGTTGAATATTTCGGTTGCTGATCTAGAAGCCGCAGAACAGGAGTGGCTGACCCAACGAGGGGAATTGGAGGAGCGACGAACCTTTACTCGGTTACGCCAAGGCAAGTTTCATCGCCGTTTTGCGAAGTATGCGATCGTCAATGGGTTTTTGATGGCGCTTAATTTCATCACGCTCGCTGGACTAACATGGTCACTGTATATCGCGTTATTTTGGGGGATTGGTGTGGCACT
The DNA here is from genome assembly GCA_012033255.1 of Cyanobacteria bacterium RU_5_0. Classification (GTDB taxonomy): domain Bacteria; phylum Cyanobacteriota; class Cyanobacteriia; order Elainellales; family Elainellaceae; genus JAAUSF01. Next base: position 1,785 of record JAAUSF010000038.1, on the reverse strand, counting down.
AGATGCCTGGAGAACTTATTACATCGGCAAAGAAGAATTTGAGGAAGCCTTCCAACGGTGGCGGCAACGGCGGCAACTGACGCAATCGGTTTCATCGTTGTTAAATCGGTTATTCAGTGGGCGATGACCAATTCAAATCCTGCATCCCCAACCCCTAAACGTCGTTGTATTTTAGTTTGCCAATATCGATCGTGTTCTCGAAACGGCTCTGAGGAAGTTTTAACGACATTTCGATCGACGGTTCCTCCCAGCGTCTTTGTCACAGGTAGCGATTGCATGGGACAATGCGGCTCTGGTCCCACGGTGCGCGTGATGCCGGATGGTACGTGGTATTGTCAGGTCAAGCCGGATGATGTGGTGGCGATCGTTGAACAACATTTGTATGCTGAGACGCCAGTAGAAAATTTGCTGCATCCCCGTTTCCATCCCCGTCCCGATACTTATCATGAGAGTTCTGCGGGTCAAAGTTAAACCAAACTCCAAGAAACAAGCCATTCAAACCGCAGAAGACGGCAGTTTGATCATTTCGTTAAAATCTCCGCCTGTTGATGGCAAAGCGAATGAAGAACTGATCAAACTATTGGCGAATAAGTTCGACGTTGCTAAATCAAAAATTCAAATTAAATCTGGCTTCTCCTCCCGACAAAAATTAGTTGAAATCCAAGATTCCTGACCGCTAACTGCTCATGGATCTGCCGATCGTCTATCACCCTGACTATGTAGCTCCGCTTCCTCCCGGACACCGCTTTCCGATGGAGAAGTTTCGCCAACTGCATGAAACTCTGATCGCGGATGAGGTAGCACATCCTTCCCAATTTCATCTGCCAGAACTGCCCCCTCACGAGTGGATTGAACTCGTCCATACCCCTGAGTATGTGCGGGATTATTGCGAAGGAACACTTGATGCAAAGGCACAGCGCCGGATTGGGTTGCCGTGGAGTCCCGCGTTGGTGAATCGAACCTGCGTTGCGGTGGGCGGAACGATTTTGACAGCGCAGTTGGCATTGTCACATGGGTTAGCTTGCAATACAGCAGGCGGAACGCATCATGCTTTTCCGAGTTATGGCTCCGGGTTTTGCATTTTCAATGACATGGCGATCGCCTCTCACGTCCTGCTTCACCTAGGACTGGTGCAAAAAATCCTGATCGTTGATCTGGATGTGCATCAAGGCGATGGTACGGCATTCATTTTTCAAGATGATCCGCGAGTCTTTACCTTTTCGATGCACTGCGAAGTCAATTTCCCCGGTACGAAACAAGCCAGCGATCGGGATGTGCCGCTTCCCCAAGGGATGGACGATCAGGAATACCTGCAAACCCTGGCGAATTATTTGCCTGATTTATTATCTGAGGTGAAACCCGATCTGGTGTTCTACGATGCTGGTGTGGATGTCCATTTGGGCGATCGACTCGGTAAATTGGCGCTGAGCGATCGAGGAGTGTTCTGTCGGGAAATGCAGGTGCTAAGTACTTGTGTGGCGCAAGGCTATCCGGTTGCCTGTGTGATTGGCGGTGGCTACGCTGATGATTTGAACGCGATCGTATATCGACATTCGCTCGTGCATCGGGTTGCCAGCGATGTGTATCGGCAGTATCGGTTATAAATCAATCTCATGAAACATCGTAAGGTACTCCTACGACGGCAAACTCATGCGAAGCCTGATCCGCTTCGTTTCGGTAAACTGAATGAGGGATGAAGAATGAAGAATGAAAAATGAAGAATGAAGAATTCAACCTCATACACCTCTTTGTCCCCATCCCCATCCCCATCCCCATCCCCATCCC
>JAAUSF010000164.1 GCA_012033255.1 Cyanobacteria bacterium RU_5_0 | reverse complement strand
GTACCGTTGCATCCGGGCTTCTATGGGGGCAGGGTAGGGTTGCATCAATTCACTCGTGACTTACCTATCTCTCTAGCTTACAGATAGGGATGCTAAAATTACACCTTATTTAATCCTCGATCCTTAGAGGGTAAAAGCCCCCTGAGTCGGCTGTATCCCCTGCATGATTGACAGGGGTTTTAGCCTTCCCAAGCTAGTTTGTATAAGCAGATTGGTACGTTCAGCCGAATTGCTGAATATAGCCAGCAACTTGACTTATCATGAGAAGAAAAATTGACGCGATAGAAGCTGATCAGCAGACTTTATTGTGAAAATTCTACTAGTAGAAGACGATAAACCGACGGCAGCCGTCCTTTCGGAAGTACTAACAGCGCAGCATTATACTATTGATGTGGCAACGGATGGGCAAATTGGGCTGTCACTAGCTACATCTTGGAACTATGACCTGATTCTACTGGACTTACTTATTCCAAAATTAGATGGAATTAGATTGTGCCGTCAACTTCGATCGCAGGGATATCAAAAGCCGATTCTTCTCCTGACGATCAAAGATTCTCCTGTTGATGTAGTGAGGGGTTTAGATGCAGGAGCAGATGATTACGTGACTAAACCGTATGATCTGTCTGAGTTATTGGCGCGAATTCGGGCGTTACTGCGTCGAGGAGAAATTAATTTAGTGCCTACAGTGCTGACGTGGGGAAATCTCTGTGTCAATCCAGTGTCAGCAGAAGTCAGATATGGAGAACGATCGCTCTCCCTGTCCCCGAAAGAATATGGTCTTTTGGGATTATTTTTGCGAAATCCACAACGGGTTTTTAGCCGCAGCGACATTATCGATCGCCTTTGGTCAATTGATGCGTCACCCAGCGAAGGAGCCGTCACAAACCTGATCAAAGACTTGCGGCAAAAGCTAAAGTCGGTTGGGATGACCGTAGACTGGCTAGAAACGGTCTATGGGTTAGGTTATCGCCTCAAACCACCGCCGAGCCATCAGGAACCTGCGACTGTTCCATTCTGTGAAAATAACCAGGGGGCACAGACAAACGGACAGACAGGCAAAGGCAGACGACAAAAGGGCTTAGCGTCTGTGAACAAGGTGCTAGAGCGATATAAGGATACCTTCGTAGAGCGAGTTGTTGTGCTAGAGCAAGTGGAACAGGCCGCCCGATCGGGAAAATTGAGTCAGGAGCAACGGCAAACTGCTGCACAAGAGGGACACAAGCTAGCTGGAACCTTGGGGTCATTTGGGTATGAGGCAGGGTCAAAATTAGCACAGGCGATCGAACATTTGCTGATGGGCAACCAGCCTCTAGCGGCACCTGACTTATCGCAACTCGCAACACTCATCACGGATCTCAAACAAGAACTCACCCAGCCACCAAAACCATTAACGGCTCAACAACTTGAATTGACTCCATTGCCACTTGTGCTGGTTGTGGATGATGAAGTCTCTTTCACAGAACGGTTGAAAACAGATGCGTTTGCTTGGGGATTCCGGATTGAGGTTGCAGTCGATTTAGCGATCGCTAAACAAAAGATTGCCAACGCTTCTCCGAATGCAATTTTACTCAGCCTCAGCTTGCATAATATAAACCACACTATAGACCCCGATACAGAAGACCCCGGTACAGATGCAGATAAGCTGTCTTTATTGTGGAAGTTTCGCCAACAGTGGCCGACTGTGCCCATTTTGGTTGTTACTGGACAAGATACGCTGACCGATCGAGTTGTGGTGTCTCGCTTAGGAGCGCAACGATTTTTACACAAGCCGCTCGGCACGGCAGAAGTGTTTGAGGCGATCGCTCAAGTCTTGCCCAAACCTCAAACCGCAGAAGTCAGTGTGATGGTGTTAGACGATGATCCGGTGATGTTGGATGCTTTGAGTGATCTATTGCAACCGTGGGGTATTCGGGTGAAGACGTTGCACGATCCAAAACTGTTTTGGGATGTGCTAACCGCTACTGATCCTGATTTACTCGTTTTAGATTTGGAAATGCCAACCTATAACGGAATTGACCTCTGCCGTGTTGTTCGTCAGGACTCAAAATGGGGAAATTTGCCGATTCTAGTCGTCACGTCTCATACCGATATGGAATCGATTCAGCAGGTGTTTGCAGCAGGAGCCGATGATTTTATTGGTAAACCGATAGTTGGCCCGGAATTAGTGACCCGCGTGATCAGCCGGATCGATCGCTCCCGCTTGCAGCAAGAACTTGAGACGATGAAGCGGAGGATTGGGAAATGAAATTTCATTGGCAGAGAAGCGATCAAACTCTCAAGATTCCTCTGCGTTTTGTTTTGATCGCGCCCTTTGTGCTGCTCACCATTGGAGCCGTGGGGTTAGTCGGGTATTTGTCTTGGCACAATGGACAGCAAGCCGTCAATGATCTTGCCAATCAATTAATGGATGAAGTCGGCGATCGAGTTACCTTAAAACTCGATACGTATCTAGAGACTCCCTATGTCGTCAATGAACTTAATATCGATGCGATCGAACTTGGGCAAATCAACCCAAATCATCTGCCTCAAATTGAACGCCATTTCTGGCGACAGATCTGGCGATTTGATTCGGTGATTTCGATCGCTGTTGGCACTGAGGACGGTGAATTCACGGCGATCGGCAGACCCGGCAAAGATGTGGCTCCAGTGTTGAAGATTAGTACATCTGGGCGCGAAACCAACGGCTACTTGCAGGTCTACAACACGGATAATCAGGGCAATCGTTCAGGTACACCAGAAATTAATCGCCCGTATGACCCTAGAGAACGTCCTTGGTATGTGGACACGATGCGGGCCGGTGAACCAATCTGGAGCGAAATTTATCCTGATTTTACTGACCCTCGGTTGGTGATTACAGCGAGTCAGCCTCTCTATGATGAAGTCAACCAGCTAAAAGGAGTGTTGTCTGTTGATCTTCTCCTGTCTACGATCGGAGAATTTCTGCAAACAATAGAAATTGGCAAACAGGGGCAGATTTTTATCATTGAGCAATCTGGGCTGCTCGTTGCAAATTCAACCTCTGAAAAACCTTTTGTCGTCGTTGATGAAGAGGTGCAACGGATTCAAGCAACGGAAAGCAAAAATCCTCTGATTCGTTTTACCACAGCACAGTTACAAAAAAAATATGGCGATTTTACTCAAATTCGCATGAGTCAGCAGGGCCGTTTTCAGCTAAACCAGAACGAGTTAAACCAATGGCAAGAATGGGCTAAAGAGCAAATTCCTCAATCAGCGAGACAGTCTTTTACGAAGGATTTTTTTCTTCAAGTTACGCCGTTGCGAGATGAACGTGGCTTGGATTGGCTGATTGTGATTGTGGTGCCAGAAGCCGATTTTATGGGGCAAATTTATGCCAACACGCGCACAACTCTTGTGCTGAGTGCTGGAGCCTTATTGGGAGCGATCGCGTTTGGATTGCTGACGGCTCAATGGATTAATCGCCCGATTCAACGGCTGAGTCGGGCAAGCCGCGCTCTTGCTGAAGGAGAGTGGCATCAAGCCCTCAAAGAGGATAGCCCGATTGCAGAACTGCAAGTATTGGCACACGCCTTTAACCAGACTGCGGAGCAACTTCAGCAGGCGTTCGATCGCGTCAAAATTGCGTTGCAAGCATCGGAAGAAAAATTCACTAAAGTCTTTCGCGTCAGCCCTGATCCGATCGGCATTGCTACCCCGGAAGGACGGTATCTAGAGGTGAATGATGCGTTCCTCAATCTGTTTGGTTATTCCAGAGAAGAAGTGATCGGTCGTAAGACGGCTGAGATTGGGTTGTGGGTCAATCTACAGGAACGACAGCACTATGTAAAGTTGGCGCAAGCAGATGGACGAGTTCGCAATCTCGAATGCACAATGCGTCAAAAATCAGGCAGACTGCTGACAATCCTCTTTTCAGCCGAAAGTATTGAGCTTCAAGGACAACTATGCCTGATTGGAATTGCCAAAGAAATTACCGATCGTAAGCAACTTGAACTGGCGCTGCAACGCTCTGAAGCAAAACTCAATCATGTCCTCAATTCAGCGATCGCGGCTGTTACTAGCATTCGGGTTTTCCCCGATGGAAATTGGCAATATGAATACCGCTCGGAGGGCTGTGAAGCGGTGTTTGGCTACACGGCTCAAGAATTAATGGCAGATCCCGCCTTATGGCAATCACGAGTTTTTCCAGATGATGCGGCGCAAGTGCTGGAACTCAACGTGAAAAACTTCATGACTGAAGGCACATTTACAGAAGAGTATCGTTTTTACCATAAAGATGATTCACTGCGTTGGATTTCAGGTCATCTTACGTCTCGCTGGGATGAAGCAACCGCCTCCTGGCTTATAACAGCAGTTGATATCGATATTACTGATCGCGTCTGTGCGGAGGAAGCATTGCGACAGAGTGAAGCAACTAAAAATCAAATCCTCAAAGCGATCCCCGATTTGATCGTTTGGATGACTGCCGATGGAACTTGCATAGATTTAATTGAAGGAAATAGTATCAACACGGTGATTTCAAGAGTTGATGCCATTGGTAAAAATCTGTTTGATCTGCTGCCGATCGAACTTGCCCATCAGCGAATGAACGCTATTCAACATGCTTTGCGAACTGGTGACGTTCAAATTTATGAACAACAAATAACAAACAATGAAAAAACTCGCTATGAAGAAGTTCGGATTGTCGCTATTACGGCGGATCAAGTTCTGACTATCATTCGTGATATTACCGATCGCAAACAAGCAGAAGCCGCCTTAGAAGCACAACGCGCTTTCTTTTATCAGGTGATCGATGTGATTCCAAGTCCTGTTTTTGTTAAAGATTCAGAAGGACGCTTCATTGTTGCTAATCAAGCGATCGTTGCCGTTCATGGCACTTCGGTTAAGGAAGTACTCGGTAAGCGAGAAATCGATTTCAATCCCCATTTTGATCCCGCCCAAATTGAACGATACCTGGCTAATAACCGAGAAGTGATGATGACTCGTCAATCTAAACAAAATCCTCCGCACCAAGTTCCCACTGCTACAGGTCAATTGCGATGGTTTCAAACTCTCCTAAGTCCCTTGATCGATGCGAATGGTCACGTTCAGGGTATCGTCGGAAATTCAGTTGATATTACGGATTTGAAGCAAGTCGAAGAAGCGTTACAGCAACAAAATCAGGCATTACGAGAAAGTGAAGAACGCTTCCGCAGTGCATTTCAGGATGCCCCGATCGGTATGGCATTAATTGGATTAAACGATCGCTGGCTCAGAGCCAATCCGATGCTGTGTGATATGCTGGACTACTCCGAATCTAAGTTGCAATCGATGAATGTTTCTGCGCTCGTTCACCCTGAAGATATTAATAAGCTACAGCATTGTATTGAGCAAGCGTTATCAGATGAGCATCGGAATGCCCAAGTGGAGTTACGTTACTGTTGCCATGAAGGGCGAATTGCCTGGGGATTGATGAGTTTGTCGTTGGTACGAGATTCTGAAAATCAACCGTTATATTATGTTGCTCAGATTCAGGATATTACTGAACGCCAAGCGATCGATCGCATGAAAATGAATTTATCTCGATCGTCAGCCATGAACTACGGACACCACTCACGGCGATTCGCGGATTTCTAGGACTGCTGAACACTGGCATTTATGACAATCGACCTGAAAAAGCCAAGCGAATGCTCGAACAAGCCCTGACGAATAGCGATCGACTAGTGCGCCTTGTTAACGATATCCTCGACTTAGAGCGCCTGGATTCCGGTCGAGTGCCGCTTGTGATGGAAGTCTGCGGTGCCGAAGATCTGATGCAAAAAGCAGTCGGAGGAGTGCAGTCGATCGCCGATCAAGCTGTTGTAATGCTCTCTGTTATCCCGACTGATGCTCAAGTTTGGGCCGCACCCGACTCAATCATTCAAACTCTCACCAATTTGCTTGGGAATGCCATCAAATTCTCTCCCCCTCATACTGTTATCACTCTCGCGGCTCAACCTCAATCTGATTGGATATTATTTCAAGTTAAAGATCAGGGCAGAGGCATTCCTGCTGACAAACTAGAAACTATCTTCGGACGCTTCCAGCAGGTTGATGTTTCCGATTCTCGTCAGAAGGGCGGCACTGGTCTAGGCTTGGCAATTTGTCAAAGTATCATCCAGCAACATGGTGGTAATATTTGGGTTGAAAGTACGCTCGGAGAAGGCAGCACGTTTTGTTTCACTTTGCCTACACCCAGTCAACTAATAATTAATAATTAAAACTTGTTTTCTTCTTTCAATTTTAAATGTTGAATGTTGAATGACGTTATGACTAAATGCATCCTTGTTGTTGATGACGAAGAATCACTCCGGGAACTAGCTTGCATCTGCCTGGAAGACTTGGGAGGATGGGAGGTGATCATGGCAGAATCAGGCAGTGAAGGGCTTCTCAAAGCGGAAACACATCCCCCTGATGCGATTCTCTTGGATGTCTCAATGCCAGAGATGGATGGGTTCCAATGTTATGAAAAGCTGAAAGCCAATCCTGTCACTCAAACTATTCCAGTGATCTTGCTGACTGCCAAAGTATTACCAGACGATCGCACCCGTTTTGCTCAAATGGCGATCGCTGGAGTGATCACCAAACCGTTTGACCCAACCCTAATTTGCGATCAGGTCGCTGAACTGTTGGGATGGAATGGTAGTGAGCCTGCGAAACCTTGACAAGGTAATATTAGCCTATGGTGCGAGATTCACGAAATCATAGTTAAGTGATGGCAACTAAGTCAATTTTGCTTATTGATGATGAGGCGAGTATTCGGGAGTTAGTACAAGTCTGCCTGAGTGATTTGGCGGGATGGAATGTCTTAACTGTTGCGTCTGCTCAAGAAGGATTAAAACATTTGGCTGTAGAGTGCCCTGATGCAATTCTTCTTGATGTTCTGATGCCAGGAATGGATGCTATCACGTTTATTCATAAACTCCGCGAAAGTCCATCTGCTCGATCGATTCCAATCATCCTGCTGACTGTGAGAGCGCGTTGGTTTACACCCCAAAAACTTCAACAGCTTGGTGTAGTCGATGCGATCGCCAAACCCTTTAATCCTGTCACTTTACCCGATGCAATTGCTCATGCACTCGGATGGGATTTGTAAATTAAAACCTAATGGTCAATTAGGCTTGTGGAGTCGATTCTGACTGGCGATAGCCGAAGAAATCAATGCTGTAGGTAGTGATTTTCACGCCTGTTTGTGCTTCCACCAGGCGGATAATTTCTTCGGGCAACTCAATATGAACATCCAGAATCTGGTTAGTATCCAGACAGTTGACGTGGCTATGAGGATCACTGATGTTGCCATATAAACGACCATCCGATCGCTCTACACATTCGATAATTCCTTGGGCTGACAATGCCTCCAAATTCTGATAGACAGAGGTATGCCCAATCGCCTTGCCTTCTCGGTTGAGACGATCGTAAATCTCGCGGGCTGACAGGTGTTCTTTCGCCTGCCAAAGTAATTCAAGGATGAAACGGCGCTGCTTACTCAGGCGCATCCCCAGTGTTTGGCAATGCTCTAAGGCATCTTCGAGCGATCGAATTGGCTTTTGTCCAGTTATATCCGCTTGCATAGTTTCCACCTCTGACCCACTTGAACAAATAATTGACCGACCTTACTATCCCCTATTCTACTGACGGTTGCGGTTCAGAGTGCTGAAACGACTACATCGATCGCCTACTCCTTAAACAGTAAAACAGAGATGAACGAATAGATCTCGCCCTAAATCATACTCACTACCACTTTAACTTAGATTTTATAAGTGTGTCTACCATAATGAAAAGTACTGAGGACTAGAGGATCAAGAGCCTACTCTACTGGTTGGGAGTATTGATTGTGATTCTGGTGGGTTGGCAAATGGCGTTTCGTCGAATTGCTGCGGCGATCGCCGCTTCACCTCATGCCAGGCGATCGTTTGACGATCGGCAACAACGCTGAAGGCTCAAGGTTGGAAGTAGAATGCCACGCTGAAAAATTGATTATTTTTAATAATATTCTGAATCACCGATCTCAGAACCGATTTGAAGGCTCTCATCAGATGTCTGAGCGATCGAAGCTCGCTTCATGGCGGTTCTCAGGTGATGCGATACAGAGAAGGGGCACGGTATGCTGTGCCCGAACAATAAAAATTTTTCTTTTGTTCTTATTTATAGCTAAGCAAAACACTAAAGTTGTTTCGATCGGTTTTGAAACGTTTGAGTTGCTTTTAAGCTCGATTTAGCTGATTAAACAGCTTCGATCGAGTTTTTACTCTGTCTTTCTACCTTATTTATTCCTGGAGCCTCTTCCATTGCATTCAAAATTCGACAATAATGCTTTCAGTAACCAAGCGAGGCTTGAGGTTAAGGCTTCGGGTCGTTCCGCGCTCCGGTGCGACCTATCTACTTTAAAAAAGTAGTCAGGCATACCTTACCCATTTGAGATGACGATATTAGGAGACACTTAACGTGAAACTAGCAGTCTACGGAAAGGGTGGAATCGGCAAATCCACAACTAGCTGTAATATTTCAGTTGCCCTCGCTCGACGCGGAAAGAAGGTATTGCAGATTGGCTGCGACCCGAAGCACGACAGTACTTTCACCCTGACTGGCTTCCTGATTCCCACCATCATTGACACATTGCAAGAGAAAAACTATCACTACGAGGATGTGTGGCCCGAAGATGTGATTTACAAGGGCTATGGTGGAGTCGATTGTGTGGAGGCAGGCGGTCCTCCGGCAGGTGCAGGCTGTGGCGGCTATGTCGTGGGTGAAACCGTCAAACTGTTGAAAGAACTCAACGCTTTTGATGAGTATGATGTCATCCTGTTTGATGTGTTAGGTGATGTCGTTTGTGGGGGTTTCGCCGCTCCGCTGAACTACGCCGATTACTGCCTGATCGTCACAGACAATGGGTTTGATGCGCTGTTTGCCGCCAACCGAATCGCCGCTTCTGTGCGCGAAAAAGCCCGGACTCATCCTCTGCGGTTAGCCGGATTGATTGGCAATCGCACCTCCAAGCGCGACCTGATTGATAAATACATAGAATCTGTCCCGATGCCCGTGCTAGAGATCCTGCCATTGATTGAAGATATCCGGGTATCGCGTGTCAAAGGCAAAACATTATTTGAGATGACAGAAAGCGATCCCTCCCTCAGCTATGTCTGTGATTATTACCTCAATATCGCGGATCAAATTCTGTCCCGTCCCGAAGGGGTTGTCCCAAACGATTCTCCCGATCGCGAACTATTCAGCCTTCTGTCTGACTTCTATCTCAATCCAACCAAACCTCAGCCGACAGCAGAGCCAGAACTCGATCTAATGATGGTTTAGGAGGAGTGATAAGTGGCATGTTTTGAGTTATGAGTTATATCTGTGCAACTCAAAACTTGTAACTCAAAACTTCCTAGGTGGTTTGTGAATATTGAGCATCTCCGTCAATCCCTCAAGGCGCAATGGCTGAGTTATTACCGCAAGAATCGTTCCTGGCTGACTCGGTTAGGCGTCTGGGTCAACTGCGAAGGACAGCGCCGTCCCTCTTCCAGCTTCATCCTGGCAACACTATCGACACTGGAACCTCAACTGACCGAACTGTTTCCTCTAGTCGTTGATCTCAGCAGCAATCCCGATCGCATTGTGATTGCACTAGGGCTGAACTTTAACCCTGACGATGAGTTAGAGGCATTCGATAAGGCAGACCAACCCCCCGAAGCCCAAGTCAAAATGCTACTAAGTGGTGCAAAGGCGATCGACCTGCCTACCAAGCCATTGCCTGCCCAAAAAGCTGCTCCCACTCCCGACGCGATCGAAATCCCGGCTGAACCCGCTACTAACCACCAAACTCCTCCAATTACAAAGACGATCGAAGCACCCGCCAGAGACGCTTCCAGCCGTCACACTACCAAAACCGACGAATCCTGCCAAGGCGTTCGTAGCGACGATCCTAAAACTCGATAGGAGTGAAGAGAGTTTTAAGTAACTCAAAACTCAAAACTCAAAACTCGCCCAACCCCCGCTTAAGAGGAACCCAATACTATGACTGCCGATACTCAACCCCAAACTTTAAATTTTGAGTGTGAAACTGGCAATTACCATACTTTCTGTCCGATTAGCTGTGTCGCTTGGCTGTACCAGAAGATTGAAGATAGTTTCTTTTTGGTGATTGGCACGAAGACCTGTGGCTACTTCTTGCAAAATGCGATGGGCGTGATGATCTTCGCTGAGCCGCGTTATGCAATGGCGGAACTGGAAGAAGGGGATATTTCGGCTCAGTTGAATGACTACGAGGAACTGAAACGGTTGTGTGTGCAGATTAAGCGCGATCGTAATCCATCGGTGATTGTCTGGATTGGGACTTGCACCACGGAGATCATCAAGATGGATCTGGAAGGTCTGGCACCCAAACTGGAATCAGAGATTGGCATTCCGATCGTTGTGGCTCGTGCGAATGGTCTAGATTATGCCTTCACACAGGGAGAAGACACCGTACTTGCTGCAATGGCAACTCGTTGTCCTGACAAAACTCCAGTGGCGGAAACTGAAAAAGAGGAGCGTAATGCGATTCAAAAGCTGCTTCATTTCGGACGCCAGAAGGAAGAGGTTGTGGCAGAAGAGTCTGAATATATCCAGCATCCTCCGTTGGTTTTGTTTGGTTCTTTGCCCGATCCAGTTGTAACGAATCTGACGCTGGAACTGAAGAAACAGGGTATCAAAGTCTCTGGTTGGCTTCCTGCAAAACGATTCACGGAATTGCCGATTTTGGAGGAGGGGAATTATGTCTGTGGCGTGAATCCATTTCTATCTCGCACGGCTACTACATTGATGCGTCGGCGGAAGTGCAAATTAATTGGGGCACCTTTCCCGATCGGACCGGATGGCACTCGCGCTTGGATTGAGAAAATCTGCTCTGTGTTTGGCATTGAACCGAAAGGATTGGATGAGCGGGAAGCGCAAATCTGGGCAGGCGTGGAAGATTATGTCAAACTGATTCGCGGCAAGTCAGTTTTTTTCATGGGGGATAACTTGCTGGAAATCTCCCTGGCTCGTTTCTTAATCCGGTGCGGAATGACTGTTCCCGAAATTGGCATCCCCTACATGGATAAACGCTATCAAGGCGCAGAACTGGCGCTGCTAGAGAAAACCTGCCAGGAAATGGGTGTGCCGTTGCCTAAGATTGTTGAAAAGCCAGACAACTACAACCAAATTCAGCGTATTTATGAGCTTCAGCCCGATCTCGTAATTACAGGGATGGCACACGCAAACCCACTGGAAGCACGGGGCATTAACACCAAGTGGTCAGTGGAATTCACGTTTGCCCAAATCCACGGTTTCACGAATGCGCGTGACATCCTAGAGTTGGTCACTCGTCCACTCCGCCGTAACACCTCCCTCAAAGATCTTGGCTGGAATAAGTTGGTGAAAGAAGAAGCGAATGTCTAAGTAAAAAATGAACCACCTGTAAATTTTTTGTTGATTTTGCGATCGGTCGGGGCAGACCTACGTGTCTGCCCTCTATCCAGGGCAACCACACCGGGATTCCAACGCTAGGGCAACCACACCGGGATTGCCCCAACGCTAGGGCAACCACACCGGGAT
>JAAUSF010000163.1 GCA_012033255.1 Cyanobacteria bacterium RU_5_0 | reverse complement strand
AGAATCTACCAATTCGTAGGATGGGCAAAGGGTCTTACCCGTGCCCATCGTCAGCCAGAATCATGGATGGGCACGGATGCCTTTGCCCATCCTACGCAGGTATTTTATCTGTCGGAAATCTCCTAAGCAATGGTTCGCCAACAGTATCAATGACTACAAATACTCTATACTAGAGTGTTAGCCCATAAACGCGGCACAGTCTTGCCACAAAAAAATATGTTCAATCAACCTGTAGACAGTAATCGTGAATTGTTAGTGAGATACAGTTCAGGAGAACGAGTATTCAAGGGCGCTTCCTTGAGCGGAGTTAATTTGCAGGGTGCTTGGTTAGAGAGAGTGAGCCTGATTGAAGCTAATCTGGTTAAAGCCGACTTGAGAGGCGCTAATCTTCGTGAAGCCCATCTAGAGAGGGCTGACCTGAGAAACGCAAATTTAGAAGGAGCACATTTGGAAGGAAGCCATCTAGAGGGAGCCAATTTAGAGGGAGCTAACCTGGAAGGAGCCAATTTTGATGGGGCAATCAGACCCAACGGAAGAGTACGCTGGCGTTAAGCTGAAATGTTGTCAATCAAGTTGATGGTCTTGTCAAAAAATAGCCCGCCCTTTGTGGGGTAAATGAGTCCGATCGCCGTATGGTTAGGGGCAAGTGTTTTGATCGCTTGGCAGAGGTTCGATCAGTAGTTCTTCTGCTATGTTCATCCTACGCTAAGATAGCGGTACAGCATACGTTTGAGAACTTATGGCTCACGATCAGGCATTTTGGAAGCGGGTATATACTGCCTTCGATCCATTCCGGCAACTCCAAGCGAACGATCCGGCGTGGGTCGATTGTGCTTCGGTGCGGGGAGACGAGGATATCTTGACCGGATTGGGCAAGGAAATTATTCGCTCAGAGGGCGTCACCTGCCAACTGTATGCCGGACATCGGGGAGGAGGCAAGTCTACAGAATTGCTGCGGCTCAAGGACTATTTGCAAGGTCAGGGCTATCGCGTTGTCTATTTCATCGTGGATGATGGCGATCTGGAGCCAGAGGACACCGAATATGGAGATATTTTAATTGCCTGTGCGCGGCAGTTGCTGAAGGCATTGAAACCGAGCGATCCGGGCGATCGCACCCCCGTTGACCGTTTGCAAACCTGGTCTGTCAAACTCTGGAAATCATTGGTGGATCTGGGGTTAACCGAACTCGCACTAGAGGATGTCGCCTACGAAACGCCAGATCTGGGGTTGGGCAAAGTATCCGCCACGATTAAAACCAACATCAGCAAGCGACAGCAGATTCGCAGACAGGTCGAACTGGATGCCGATACGCTCATTGACATTCTCAATCAGTTTATTCGGGAAGCTCTAAACGGTCGCCCCACCGATCGCCTGCTCTTAATTGTGGATAACCTCGATCGGGTGGTGGAGAAGTTTGATAGTGATACCCGTCGCAGCAACTATGAACAGATTTTTGTCAATCACAGTGATGATCTAAAAGCCCTGGATTGTCATGTGATTTATACCGTTCCGATTCCGTTAGTGTATTCGTTTCAAGTCACTGCCGTCGAAGAGCGGTATAAGCCTGTCGAAGTCTTGCCAATGGTGATGGTGAAAACTCCGGATGGGCAAATCTTCCCGGATGGCGTGAATAAACTAAAAGAAATGCTCCGACGACGGTTCAAAGCCGCAGATGCGAGTTTGGAATTAGAACAGGCATTTGAAAGTGCAGAGGCATTGGAGCAATTGTGTTTGATGAGCGGGGGGCATGTGCGAAATTTGATGGCCTTGATGAAAGCCGCACTCCAGCATACAAATGAATTGCCGATTAGAGATCGATCGGTAAAACGAGCGATTTCCGAGTTGCGCGATACCTACCGCCGCGTGATTGATGAGAATGAATGGGTATTATTAGCCAAGGTCTTTTCGGACAAACAAATTATCAATAATGATCAACATCGGAGCTTACTGTTTCGTCGCTGCATTTTAGAATATCGCTATCTCCAATACGACGAAGTCCATGTTTGGCATGACATTCATCCCCTGATTTTTGGCTTAGATAGTTTTCAACGATTACGTCAACACAATTCTCTTTAGGAGGTAGTCATGCGCTACAGCCTGAGCGAATGGGATCAAGATATTTCGGTTAACCCCGAAGAAACCTATCAATCGTTCGTGCGATCGCTACAACGAACAGAGGGATTCGGGCTATTTTTTGTTCGCTGTGCAGAAGGTGAACGCGCCAATTTAATCGCCCAAATCAAAGCCGATATTCCGCAAAAAACGATCGAATTATTAGCCTTCGATCGACCCATTGCAGATGGAAATCTCTACACCATCATCAATCAGTTACCCAACAAAGATCAGATCAATATTTTATTTATTACGGGCATTGAAAAATCTTTAGAACCTTACATTCAACCCGGCTATGGCGGACAGGGCGACTATTACAAACTCGACACTGTTCCCCGGATTTTAGGACATCTCAACCTGCAACGCGAACGCTTCCGAGACGACTTTTCTATCTGTTTCGTCTTCCTCGTTCCCTTGTTTGCGCTCAAATATTTCATGCGTCGCGCCCCCGACTTTTTCGACTGGCGATCGGGCATCTTTGAATTCATCCCCGACCAAACTGCCTTAGACCAAGAATATTCCCGCCTGATGGAGGGGGATTATGAGCAATACCTAACCCTCACTCATCTGGAACGACTCGACAACATTCGATCGATTCAATCCCTGATTGACGAAGACCATCAAACCCCCGAAACAAAAGCGGCTCTCTGGAAAGAGCAAGGCAATATTTGGTTTGCCGATGGCAATTATTCAGCCGCGATCGACTCCTACAACAAAGCTATTGAACTCAAACCCGACGATCACTATGCTTGGAACAACCGAGGACTTGCGCTAGCTGAATTAGGACGCTACGAAGAGGCGATCGACTCCTACGATAAAGCCCTAGAGTTTTGCCTGATCATACAAAAGCTATTTACAACAAAGCGTGTAGTTATGCGCGGTGGAACAAGGTAGAAGAGTCGATCGAGAATTTACAGAAAGCGATCGCGCTCAACCCAGAATGTCGGGAATGGGCAAAAACAGATAAGGCTTTTGATGGAATTCGAGCAGACGATCGGTTTCAGGCGTTACGGTTATTGTGAAATTCTTCTGATACCCAATTCCTATGAAACTGACCTACGATCCCAGATACAACATCGCTTACATCTGCTTACGAGAAAAAACAGCGCAGGTGAAAACGATCGAAGTGAGTCCGGAACTGCTCAACGACAGCTTAACCTATTTCTAGAATTCGCTGCCCAAAACACAATCCTCCCCTATCCGAGCGATCGGTTTCTATATCGGCTCAGATTTACGTAGATCTGAGGAACCAAGGAACACCTGTTGATGATATTGATCTTCTGATTGCTGGAATCGCAATTGCTAACAATCTGGTTCTCATAACCCATAATTCTCGTCACTTGATTCCACGACTTCTCGAACGCGGTAAATCGGACGGTTTTGCGATTCGTGGTAGGTTCGCATCGTTAATTCTGCGAGTAAGCCGAAACTGAAGAGTTGCATTCCGGTAAGGAAGAGAACAACAGCGAGGATGAGGAGAGGACGATCGCCAATCATCTGTTCAAAAACAAATTTGACAATGGTGAGATAGATGCCCAGCCCAATCCCAAGCAGCATTGAAATCAAGCCGAATAGCCCAAAGACATGCATGGGGCGGGTGAGGAATCGTTTCATGAAATAGATTGTGAACAAATCCATCACGACGCGGAAGGTTCGCCCTAAGCCATATTTGCTGCGACCAAATTGACGGGCATGATGGCGCACGGGAACTTCAGCAATTCTAGCTCCTTCAATGAAAGCGAGGGCGGGAATGAAGCGGTGTAACTCTCCGTAGAGGTTCATATCTTCGACCAGTTCCGATCGATATGCCTTGAGCGAACAGCCATAGTCATGAATGCTGACCCCAGTGACTTTAGCGATCAGCCAATTGGCGATTTTAGAGGGAACTAGACGAGTCAACATCGCATCCTGTCGCTGTTTGCGCCAACCGCTGACGAGATCATAGCCTTCATCTAATTTTGCCAGCAGCAAGGGAATATCTCTGGGGTCGTTTTGCAAATCGCCATCCAAGGTAACGATCGCCTTCCCTTTGGCATGGTTGAATCCGGCTGCCATTGCCGCCGTCTGACCATAATTGCGCCGTAACACCACCGTTCGCAAATCTGTGCGATCGTGAGCCAGTTGCCGCAATAATTCTGTTGAGCCATCGCTAGAGCCATCATCGACGCAGACAATTTCATAAGAGAGGCGATCGGCTTGAAGTGTACCCGAAATCACCTCCACTAAGCGAGGAATATTCTCCACTTCATCATGAATCGGCACCACCACTGAAACTTCGGGTTGCAAAGAAATAGCAGAGGTATCCCTGAAATCTTCAGACAATAGCGATGGATTCATTGTTACTTCTCCTCACCGATGCAATGTGCCTTCATTCGAGCATGAAACGGCTCACAAGTAAAATGAGTTTTGAGTTTTTATTCAGTAAGTTCAACTTAAAACTTAAAACTTAAAACTTAAAATTCAAAACTTCTCATCTAGCCATGCTAACCCCGCGCCTGCCGCTTCTGCTAGGGTGCTGATCAAGCGATAGAGGGCGACACCACCTAGGATGAGGGCAGGGGAGAGTTGGTCATCAAGGAGAGCGATCGCGGTGGCTTCAAATACGCCGATTCCACCGGGTGCGCCTGGAATGACGAGTCCCAGGAGCCATGCAAACCCAAAGGCACTGAAGACACCTGAAATTTGCTCTGGGGCGATCGGGTGGAGGGCGAGTAGAGCCAGTAAGAATCCGGTTCCTCGCAGTCCAACGAAGATTAATTCTCCGAGGAGGGGGCGTAGGGGATAGCGTTTGATGCGAAGGGTTTGACGGTCGATCGCCTTGTCTGATGATTTGCCTTTCAAGCGGCTGGCGATTTTGAGGAGAGGATTGAGCAGTGTGGGGTGAATTCCAGCTAAGACGACAGTGAGGCTGAGCACTTGGATGAGCCAATGTTCAGTTTGTTGACCAGAAAGGGCGATCGCGAGGGCGGCGGATGCCATCAGCAAGGGTTCTAGCACGACGCTCAGCGTGGCGACATCGACAGGAAATCCGGCGGTTTTGGCAGCTACTACTCGTCCATAGAAGTGCCAGACGTTTCCAGGTAAATATTTGGCGATGTTGGTTTGCAGGTAAACCAGGATACCCCATGTTGCTTGAGCAGGCTGATTTAACTCTCGTAAGATCCAACTCCAGACCCAGCCTGACCAGATGTGGGCAAACAGAGTTATACCCAGCGCAACTGTTAATGTTGCATATCCAGTGGCATTGAGTCGAAGGGCCGTCACCTCATTCCAGTGTTGCCTCAAAGTGCTAACGACAAAAAACAGAGTTGCCCCCAAAATCAGCCAGCGCAAGTATGGCTTGAAGCGGGAAACAATCTGCTTTACACGAGCAATAATCTGTTGATGCCAGGATGAATCCATTGGAGTTAAGCGACTCGTAATCGGTTATATTATCCTGCTTCTCGTTCCACAAAAATAATGTTCTCAGTTACTTTCTCGAAGGTATCATCGTGACTGATGACAAATAATTGGCGGAAGGTTTTGATGTTGGCGATCGCTTCTGCCAAACTTTCGCGTCGGGGTCGATCCATATTAGTGGTGGGTTCATCAAAGAAGGCAATATCAATGTCAGCTAAGACGCGCAGCAGTGCCAAGCGAACAGCTAACGCAGCACACATTTGTTCACCGCCAGAAAGATTGATAAAACGGCGCGTATGCGCTCCTTCTTGCACAATGATTTCATAATCGCGTGTCCATTCCAGGGCGACATTGGGACGGTTCAGCAGTTCACGGAAGAGGCGATCGGCTTCATGAGAAATCCGTTGGACATAGCGTTCGGTGATCCGGGGTGCGGCTTCTTTGTAGACTTTACGAGCAAAGCTGATGAACTTGAGGATTTTTTTCTTTTGATTAAGTTCAGTCAGGGCGCGATCGCGCTTTTCAGCAATGGCTTTTAGACTGGCTAATTGGTTGTCTAACTGACTCAACAGTTTACGTTGTTGCGGCAAACCGCCCATTATTCGATCGGCATGACTGCGAGTTTCGTTGTAGCGGGTTTCAATGTGTTGCCACTGTTGCGGGTTATAGTTTTGAATCAGGTGATCATAGTCTGTTTGAATGATAGTGCGATCGTTGTCTAACGGCTGAAGTTCGGTGATGACTGTTTGTAACTCAGCATCAACTTTACGGAGTTGATTTGCATCATTCTGGTATTGCAGGTAGATGAGATAAGCTGCGTGATGGGACTGTCGCCGGTGTTGTTGCTGTTCAATTTGTTCCTCTAGATCCACAAATTGGGTGAGTTGAGTATCGAGGTGAGCGATCGTTTGCTCTAGTGCTGAGTATTGAGTGCTGAGTGCTGAGTGCTGAGTGCTGAGTGCTGAGCGTTTTTGCAGGTCTTTTTCTAAAAGGTGTTGACGTCCTTTAGGATTACCCAATTGATTCATTTCTACGATCAATTGTTGTCGTTTTTTTTGCCATTTAGGTTCAGTGGCTAGATACTCTTGGAGTTGATTAATTCGATTTTGAAGATGATCGATTTCTTCCTGGATGTGAGCATATTGTAACCGTTTCGTTTCCAGCATGGAAAACTCAGCCTGATGTTGATAGATCGATTGAAGCTGTCCTTTAGTGTGTTGTAACTGCTGTTGGAGTTTGGGTGTTGAGATTTGCTCAGAGAGATCTGCCAGGATTCGCCAGAGCGTGTTTAGTAAATCGATATTTAGATCAACGCCAGACTGAATCACGGTGAGAGCAGATTCGACTGAAGCCGCCGCTAGCAATGGAACAGACTGATGCACTTCTCGTAGGATAGCAAGGGCTTGGTCAGCCTGAATTTGATGACGATCGCATTTTTCCTCTCCGTCTGTTACGAGTTGCCGCAATTCTGCCTCAAATTGTTGAGCCGCTTCGACACGGCTCAGTTGTTCTTGTAGACGATCGCGTTTCTGTTCCAATTCCGAAATCTGGTTTACTTGAGACTCAAGGGAATGAATGCGATCGATCTCTTGAGTTAATTTAGTGTGTTCTGCTTGAAGTTTCACGAGGTTTCGAGCAAGATTTTGCTGTTCCTGTTTGAATACTTGAAGCTGATTTAATTGATCTACGATAGCCGTTTGTCGCTGTTCTAATTCTTCTTGCTGTTGGATCAGAGGTTGCAACTGTTCAATTTCATCTGTTGCCCGATCCAAAGTTTCCAACTGCAAACTCAGTTTTGTTAATTCAGCCTGTCGTTCTGCTAATAAATTTTGTTGATGTTGTCGTTGCTTCAGTAATGTTTGGTGCTGTCTAATGTGTTGATTCAGTTGTTCTAAATGAGACTCTGCCTGACGAAAGGCTTGATAGCTTTCTCGACTTTCTGTACAAATTCGCACGGCTGCTTTCGATCGTTCTACAGCCTGTTCCAATAGCACGATCGTTTGCTGTTTTCCTTGAATTTGAGCCGTTAACTGTTGTAATCGAGATTGCAAGTTTTGGATGTGTTGCGTTTGTTGAGCTAACCGATCTTTTTCTATTTGCAATGTGGCTAATTCCGTTTGAAGTTGTTGCAGCGTTACTTCAGTTTGAATAACCTCCTGGCACAGAGTCTGATATTGGTGTTGAAAATCATCTAAATTCTGGAGTTCCTGATTGTAGCGATCGATATCATTCTGGAGGGTTTCAACATGTAACTCTGCATATTTTTCAAGTTGCCGGGAGTCTTTCTGCGTTTGTTGGTACTCTTCAACTTTGAGAATCGTATCAAATGTTGTTTTCCGTTCGCGCGGCGATCGCAAAAAATCGGCTGTGAATGTGCCTTGCGGAACCCCAACTGTATTCGCAAAGAGGTGTCCTAAGTCTGTTCCGGGTGCAACTCCCAGGTGTTGCCGTAGCCACGGCATAATCTCATCCTCAATTCGTTTGTATTCCAGGCTTTCGCTTAGTTGAGGATCATGGATCGTGTAACCAGCGATCGTGCAGCGTTTCACGAGATAGGTTCGTCCATCGCGATTTGAGACAAACTCTACGGTGGCTTGGGCACTGCCTGCTCCATTCCGAATCAAATCTTCATTTTTGTAATCTCCCCGATAATTAAACAACGTCCATGCGATCGCTTCCAAGATACTTGTCTTGCCTGCCCCATTTGCACCACAAATAGCATTGGTTCCGGGTTGAAACGTGAAGTGACGATCGCCGTGAGATTTAAAGTTTTTTAACGTAACCGACAAGATTTCCATAACCCAAACTACTCCGACCCCGTGGAGAACGATCGCGATCACTTGTATCAATGTATCATTCTGATTTGGAACCTGAACAACAAAACAACGTCAACTGTCAACTGTGACTTAACCACAAAATATTAGGACAGAAGTAGAAAATTATTACCACCTGTAAATTTTCTGTTGTATGGATGGCGTGGCGTCGGGGCAATCCCGGCGTGGTTGCCCTGGTTGAGAGGGCAGACACGTGGGTCTGCCCCTACCGATGGCAACACGTGGGTCTGCCCCTACCGATGGCAACACGTGGGTCTGCCCCGATCGATGAAAACACGTGGGTCTACCCCGATCGATGGCAAAATCAACAAAAAGTTTACAGGTGGAATTATGATGTCTACTCTAGAAGGTCTTCGTGTGTTGTGGTAGACAATTATTGCTCTGAATCTAAAAAGCATCTAACCTATGCCAACCTTACTCGATCCGATTTATGAAATCCTGGCTAAAGAAGTTGTTTATGGGTATGACAGACCAGAGTTTAGCCAACTTGCCAATGCTTTCCTCGCCACAACTGGATATCAAATTGATCAATCTTTTAATGATCCCAACACTGGCTTTCAAGCATTAGGGCTAACCTCTACGACTCTTGGCAAACCGCCTGTATTGCTATTTCGCGGCGCGGATGAAGCGATCGATGATCTTGCCAATGGGGATCTTAGGAGTATCGGGTTCAATCAGTTTGATGCCAATCGACAGGCGATCGCCACCTGGCTAGCAAAATTTGCAAATGCACCGTTGAAACCTGACATTGTTGGACATAGTTTGGGAGGATCGATCGCCCAACTTGTCGCCACTGAATTTTCCAATCAGATCGGAAACAGTGTTACGTTCAATGCCACGGGTCTAAACAAAGCGGTTGCTGATCGGTTTGTTCAACAGGGAGGACAGGAAAAAAATGTGACTCACTACGTTGTGAAGGGTGATCTCATTAGCTTATCGGGCGAAAGCTTCATTCCAGGCACTGTCGTTTTGCAATCCTATACTGATCCTGCCATCAACCCTATCTTTACGCTTGATAAACACTCTGAAATCAGACGGCTTTTGACAAGTCCACCTGCGGGCTTCACGCAAACCGTGATTTCTGTGCAGGATTTGAGCAGTGCCAATTTCAATTACAATGGCGACTCTGACTTTACTGAGTTTCTAGCAGCATACGGAGCCATCAATCCAAATGTTGCGTCTCGCTTTGCGTCCAGAGGTGGTACTGAATCAGTGCGAACGTCTCCAGGCTTCTCCTTTCTAGGACTGATTCTCGGTGCTCGCGATGCCTTAGCTCCGACAAAAGACAATCTGCTGGTTGGGGATGACACGGCAAACACGGCTGACGGCGCACAAGGCAAGGATACGATTCGAGGGAATGGCGGTAACGACACTCTCATAGGCGGCGGAGGGGATGATGAGATTACTGGAGGAGCAGGGTTAGACTCCCTTTCGGGCGGAATCGGCAAAGACCAGATTACCGGAGGGGCAGATGGCGATACGTTAGTGGGCGGCGGTGGCAAAGATACCCTGATCGGTGTTGATCCTGAATCGAGTCGTCCGGGTCGCAACGAGATCGATGTGATGCGCGGTGATGGTAGTGGGGATCTATTCGGATTGGGAAATAACGATCGCACATTCTATGACGATCGCCGTCGCCGCACATCGGGTAACAACGATTATGCCCTGATCAAGGATTTCAGCCGTGGCGATGCCATTCAACTGCGTGGCGATGCGGATGATTATCTGCTCAAACGAACCTCTGGAAATCTGCCTGCGGGAGTTGGCGTTTATCTAGATATTCGCAAGGATGAGTTGATCGGCATTGTGCAAGGTGTCACAGATCTGACTCTCAATAGCCGATCGTTTCGTTTCGTTTAGTTTCCCGCCACAAACCCTGCGGCTGGCAAGGTTTGCCAAGCGCGGACGCGAGGAATTTCTAGTTTAAGTTGCATGATCTGGGCGGACAAGATGCCCACCCCACCAGAATTTCAAAAAATTGCCAATGCAAAAATGAATGCCGATTAGCTTAGAATTCGATGCCAGCTTGAGCTTTGATGCCTTGTTCACGAAAGGGATGTTTGATCAGGGTCATTTCGGTGACGAGATCAGCGCGATCGATTAATGCCGCAGGTGCGCCTCTGCCTGTGAGAATGACATGAGAATCGGCTGGCTTTTGCTCTAATCCAATGAGGATTTCTTCAACCTGTAAATAGCCTAATTTCATAGCGATGTTAATTTCGTCTAACACGATCAGTTTGAAGTCTGGATTGCAGATGAATGCCAAAGCTTTTTGCCATGCTTCTTGCGCTTTCTCGATATCGCGTTTTCGGTCTTGGGTTTCCCAGGTGAAGCCTTCACCCATTGCATGAAATTCCAGTTGGTTTTGCCATAAACCAAATACCTTTTTCTCAGCAGGTTCCCACGCGCCTTTGATAAACTGAACGATCGCCACCCGATGACCGTGACCGAGCGATCGAAGTACCATACCCAGGGCGGCGGTTGTTTTGCCTTTGCCGTTGCCCGTATGGACGATAATCAATCCCTTCTCGTGGTTTCGTTCTGTGAGGCGTTGTTCTTGTACCTCTTTACGACGCTGCATTTTGCGTTGATATTGATCGACAGTCAGTGTCGGCAACGTGGCTTCATCATTTAGACGAGTCGCTTCTTGATCTGTGGACTGATTGGAAGTGTTGAGGTTCATCGTTTCTCTGAGTCATTCAATGTCATTTCAGTATACGCATCGTTCCAATATCGAATCATGCATAGGGGCGAACCGTCGTTTGCCTGTACATAGAATCATGATTCAAACAGATCTCATGGGACACACTGATTTATTCAGGACTGACTGGCTCGGATTTGAACCAGGCTTCTCCTTCCACAAGTGTATGGGCTTGCCAGTTGAGATCAGGCTGAGGATAGTCCGATCGATAGTGCCCACCTCGGCTTTCTGTTCGCAAAATAGCACTGTTGAGAATCAAATAGGCGATATCCAGCAAATTGCGCGTTTCTCCCCACAACCGCAATGCTTGAACTAAATCAGGCAAATCAAGCTGGAAGGATTGACCTGAATGGGTCTGAAGCTGTGAGAGTAATAACTGACTGATCGGCAGCGCTGTAAATTCCTGTCGCCACGCTTTAATCTGCTCGATCGCATCTTGCAGCGATCGAGCTTCCCGACTGATTCCGGCGCTTTGCCACATGAGGCGGGGCAGTTCTTGTCGCCAAAATTTGAGTTGGCTGTGTTGAGTGTCCCAGTTGCAATCGGGTGAGGGGATGGGGGGGATGGGGGGATGGGGGAGATGGGGGG
>JAAUSF010000162.1 GCA_012033255.1 Cyanobacteria bacterium RU_5_0 | reverse complement strand
TATGAATTTTTGCCGACCACCAGCGAAATGATGCTGTTTGCCGCTATGGTACATTTGATGGTTCGTCGATTAGAGCCTAAAACTCACACTGGTTAGGCTATCCCAAAACTTTTCAAACAGGTTCTGAGTCAGACTCAGTTTCTATTGCTGAGCTTGCTGATTCAACTGCTACAAAGCCTGCGCAGTGTCAAACTCGAATTGCTAGCAACTAAACTGCCTTTGCCGATTTTGGCAGAGAGCCGACGACGCAAACTGCAACGCTTTTTGAGTCTGCCGCAATTGCAACTAGAATTGCTATGGTTTCCGATTTGGCAAATGTGGATTGCTCAACGCCATCCCTCATCGCAACGAGTCTATCTTGCCCTCGACCGTACCCAGTGGCAGAGCATCAATTTATTGACAGTAAGCTGGATCAAAGATGGACGAGCCATTCCCCTCTATTGGACAATCTTGCCACACCTGGGCAGCAGTAATTTCAAACAACAAAAATCCCTCTTGCTCAAGGTCTTAATCGAGCTCAAAGCTTATGATGTGGTGGTGCTGGGCGACCGGGAGTTTTGTTCTGCAAGATTGGCTCAATGGCTGAAGCGGCAGAGGGTCTACTGCGCTTTACGATTGCGATGCAACGAATACATTGAAACCCAAGACGGGGTTTGGGTGCAACTAAACGAGTTGGGATTAGCCCCTGGGGTGGCGTTGTATTTTGAAGGCATCAAAATCACTAAAACTCATGGCTTTGGGGGGTGGACTCTGGCAGCTTACTGGTGCAGACACTACCGAAACCGTCGTGCTAAAGAGGGTTGGTTCGTGTTAACCAATCTGGGCAGCTTTAACGAGGCAATGAGTGCCTATCGCCAAAGAATGGGTATTGAGCAGATGTTTAGAGACTGCAAAAGTGGGGGCTATCACTTGGAAGCAACAGGCTTAAGTGGAACTCGATTGATGGCGTTACTGTTACTCATGACCTTAGCCTATGGTGCTGCTACCTTTGAGGGCAAGAAACTGCGTCAACTTCATCTCGACAAGTACGTTGCTAGGTCGAAAGATGCTGCTTGTGCACCTTTGCGTCACAGTCATTTTTATGTGGGTTTATATGCCTATGCTTGGGTCAACTTTGAGCAATCTTGCCAGGCAACCGTAGAGACCCTGCTGGCGCTTTCACCCGGAAAACGCTTGTTTTATCAGCGTGGCAAACAGGCTATGGCGCTGATTCGCTCGATGTTGTAGCCTCCTTGTCACCCTCCCAGGCGGTAGAGACGTTTGCTGTGGTTGAATACATGGACTAAAGCTTCTTGGAGAAAAGAAACCCCAAGCCAAGCAGCTTGGGGGCGAACTATGTCTGCTAGATGCTAAATCTCCTCTGGATAGCCGTAGTCAAAGTCGTCAAAGTTCTCTTCATTCCCTGTATTGGTATCCGCTTGGGTAGAGTGAGGGGAAGGTTGCCGCTGGGCTTGTGCCTCAAATTCTCGCTCTGGGTTGCCAAAGTCAGCCCACTCATCGAACTGGGTCAGAATCCGCTCTTTGAGTTCGGGTCTGTAGCCGATGAAGAAGGACTTCCAGTTCTCAAGCGTTGGAACTCCATAGTCAGCCACAGAACACACCCAGGATTTCTTGGTCTGTCCCTTGAGTTCGGGCTGGACTCGAACAGCAAGAATGCTCAGCGCCATGAAGCGATCGCCCCTTGGCTTCTTGGCTCCTGTGGCAGCACCATAGGCTTTGCTCATGTCATTGCGGAATTGCTCCACCGTTTCCCCAAAGCTGCCGCAAAAAGCGCCCTTTGCCGTGAGCAGCAATGGAGAGTCATGCAGCAGGCGCTTGTCTTTGCTGATGACATAAACCAAATAACGAGTCTTGAGAATCATTGTGCTGCGATCGTACTGGGACTTGCGGTACACCCCGATGAACTCGCCACTGTCGCGATCGAACATCATCAGCTTGGACTTGTGCAGGATCAGAAACCGCGCAACTAAAGAGCGATAGCCCTCAACGGTTGCACCGTTTTGAAAAGTAGCAGTGTGCAGTGTCCATTCTTCAGTTGGGCTAAAGTTCACCGCTTCCATGTTCCCAACCGTGATGAAGAATCTAGATTGATCAGGGTCTTGAGCATTCAACAGTTGCAAATACGGCAAAGATTCCCGTTGTGCTTCAAAGGCTGCTGAGTCAAACTCATCGCGTTGAGGCAAAGGATCAGCAGTGGAAGGTTGAATGGGTCTTGCAGAGCGCTGATGCTGACTGCCTGACACATCTTGGTAAACTCCTGAGAAATCATGGCTAACAGGATAGTGAACGAATGCGAGAGAACCAAATCTGGTCGTAGAAATCCCGTTCTGCTCGTTTGGAGGCAAAAACAGGTTGTGGATCTTTGGGCAGGAGTGGAACAGGGGTGAGCAACTCTCTTCCCTTATGAAATACCCCTTGCAGCCAACGCAGACCTATCTTGAGATAGCTGATGCCACGTCGCCAGTGAGGGTCAACCTGCTGCCTCAAGCCAGCGATTTGCACTGCCATGCCCTGAGTGGTGGCATACAAAAGAGCAATGGCTGCAACCAGGTACAAGCGTTCGAGGGCAGCAGCAGAGCGTAAGCGGGACTCTTCTAACTCAAAAACTCCTGACTTGCTATCCAAAAATAATTCCTCCACACGAAACCTCAAGGCATACTGCCAGAGGGTCTGCAAGGTCGGAGGTTCATCGGTGACGACTGCCCAGGAGTCCTTTGCCCCCTTCACCGTTGCCAACACCAAGTTGGTACGATGTTCCCCATCGACCCACAACCCGATATTGCGGTAGAACCGTGCCTCACCCAGTGGCGGATACAGTGAACCTACCGTTGCCGGATACCGTCTGGAACCATGCAACAGCACATCGCAGGGCAGGCGCAAACAGTAGTGCCATCGGCTAGAGCAAAGCCAACCCATCAACTGGTGGTTGGCAAAGCCTCGGTCAGCTAACAGCATGACATCCTCATGATGACGCAACAGCCACCGAGCTTTTCGCAACATCCCCTGATACTCCCCAAAAGCAACGGTGGCACTGCCATGCTCCAAAACCCGCCACAACAATGGAATAGCTCGTCCACAGCAGACCACCGACAGATGAATCATACAATAACGATCCCATAGCACAGTGGTATCGAGGGCTAAATACAACCGTTGCCCCTGCCATCCATTCAGGGCGACCAGCGCCAGGGGCACATACAGAGCCGTCACGCTGATCCGGATATTGACCAAAAATCGCTGCCAGCGTCGCTCTACACTCTGAGCTTTAGTTGCCCGACTCGGAACGTATGGTTCCCAAGCAGCAAGGCTGAGTTGCCCACTACAGAGCAAGGCACTCACCATCCATGCCAGGGCTTTGAGATGACGTACATCACGAGCACGACTATATTGACGCAGGAAGTCGAATAATTGACCATACAGATGGGTAGAGTTTGTCATGATAATTGGCTTTGGTGTGGTAACTTTAGCCTCTCATGCCCTCTACCCTTGTATCTTGGAGGAGTGGCAGACCGTTCCCCCTGAGGTTTGTTAAAACCGTAAAAAAGCTTGGGTCGCCACACTTCTCGAAGTGCTGGGAACTCGTAAAATCGCCAGAACCTCTGAGTCCGCATGGAGCAAGGAAGAGCGCAGCCTTCGACCTATCCCATTCACTTGGAGGCAATACAAGCAATGGATCAGCAACCACAATGGGTTGGTATCGATGTTAGCAAAGCTACCTTAGATGTTTATCTGCGACCGAGTGCCAAGCGGTTTCAAGTCAGCAACCAAACCAGTGGCATCGCTCAGTTAATCCAGCAACTCCAGTTCTTCGAGATCCAACAGGTGATCTTGGAAGCTAGTGGAGGACTGGAGCTTAATGCTGCCCAAGCTTTGCAGGAGTATGGGTTTGCCATTTCCATCATCAATCCTCGTCAAGGACGAGACTTTGCTAAAGCCAGTGGCAAACTTGCCAAAACAGACCGAATTGATGCCTCGGTCTTAGCCCACTTCGGGCAAGCCATGCAGCCTGCTATCACTGTTTTATCCAGCGCTAATGAACAAGCACTACAAGAAGCAGTGACTCGTCGGCGGCAACTGGTGGAGATGTTAACGGCTGAGAAGAACCGTCGAACGAAGATGCAGGGAAAGATGCAGCAGAGCATCGATGCCCATCTAGAGTGGTTGGAGGAACGCATTGGGGAGCTTGATAATGAAATTGAGCAACTCAGTCAATCGCAAGCAGAGTGGCACTCACGCATCACATTACTCAAGAGTGTGCCAGGTATCGGCAGTGTGATTGCCACAACGTTGGTAGCAGTCTTACCCGAACTCGGACAGGTGAGCGATAAGCGTATCAGTGCTTTAGTTGGAGTTGCCCCCTTCAATCGTGACAGTGGTAAATATCGCGGTTCTCGCACCATCTGGGGTGGACGATCGAGTATTCGGGCAGTGTTGTACATGGGAACACTGGTTGCAGTCAGGCACAATCCCGTTTTGAGCATCTTTTATGCGCGTCTCTTGGCACAGGGTAAAGCCAAGAAGGTAGCACTGATCGCCTGTATGCATAAGTTGTTGCGAATTCTCAATGCCATAGTTCGAGATCGCACCCCGTGGCAGCCACCTGTTGTAGCAGATTAAGCGACTCTCTCTTGACAAGCAAGATAATCGCTTTTTTCATAAATCCCGCTGCCATTGGCTTCTGTCCACTTCTGTCAGGCAGTCAGTCGTAGTCCTTCTCACGAAAAGCTCTGTATAGTTCCTGAATCACCTCAAGATTCGTCATAGTTGCTCTCTCAATATCGTTTATACCAACCTCAAACGTTCATGTAGCCACCATCAATCACGAGATCGGCTGCGGTCATGTAGGAAGATTCATCACTGGCAAGAAAAACGGCACCGGCAGCAATCTCTTCCGGTTTACCAAACCGTTCCAGAGGAGCAGATTGTTTAACATAGTCTCCAAAATTATTAAGTACTTCTGGTGGTAGCCCCATCTTGCTTTGAAAATTAGTGGGGACAAAGCCGGGACTGAGAGCATTCACGCGGATCTTGCGAGATGCCAGTTCAGCCGCCAGGGTTCGAGCCAAGGAGCGCACTGCCGCTTTTGTGGCAAAGTACACACTGCCCATTGCTGCCCCCTTTTCATTGACAGCGGAAGCATTCAAGATGATGCTTGCTCCCTCATTCATCAAATTGAGCAACGTTTGAACCGTAAAGAAAACTCCTTTGACGTTGATATCAAATTGGTTGTCATAGAGGGCTTCATCTACCGTGTCAAGTGGCGCAAAATATCCAATTCCGGCATTGGCAAAGAGAATATCCAAATGACCAAATTCCTCCTTCACTCGTGCAGCAAGACCATTGAGATCAGAGCGCGATCGCACATCAGCCTGAACCGGAATTGCCTTTGAGCCAAGGGCTTGAGCAGCAGCCTGTAAGCGATCGCCATTTTGTCCCGTAATGATGACTCGTGCTCCTTGGGCAATGAATTGTTTAGCCGTTTCAAACCCAATGCCCGTTGTGCCGCCCGTGATGACGGCTGTTTTGTCATACAAGCGTGCCATACTATTTCTCCTGATTGTCATCGACAACTTACACTGATTGGTCTAACTGAAGACAAAAAATTAGACCATCTTAAGAAACGCTATCGTTGCCTCAACTGTACTTTTCAAGAGCGTTTCGCTTTCCTGAACTCGACCCAATAATGCCATTCCCTGAGTCGTGCAAAGCAGCATCCGAGCCAAATCACGAGGATTTACAGTTGAACTGATTTCGCCTGCCTTTTGAGCACGAGAGATAGCCATGTAATAGGCATCCTCGGTTTCTTGCAGATAGTGGCGCAAGAGCGCTGCAATTTCTGCTTCACTCGTGTCAAAATCAGCGATGTTTGTACCCAACATACAACCTTTGCTTCCAGGCTGGGAATGCATTTGCACCAAACCTTGCAGGACTCGCTCAAGATTCGCCAAGGGGGAACCCGAAGCTAAAAGTTGCTCTCGCATTGACTTGATCTGAGTGCAAGCATATTGCTCTAGCGCTTTGAGGAAGAGCGATCGCTTATTGCCAAAAGTGTCATAAAGGCTCTTTCGACCAATTCCCATCTGTTTGAGCAATTCGGAGAGGCTTGCTGCCTCATAACCTCGTGCCCAAAACACCTCCATCGCTTTTGCTAGAGCAACATCACAATCGAATTGTTTATCAGGTCCTCGACTCATGTCAGCAAGATAGCATTACTTAAACCGATTGGTCAAGGTTTGGCTTTATCTCTTTCTATTCAGGCAGCGTTCAATTCGCACTTATCCTGATGCAATGAGTTAGGATTGCGTCCTAATGCTGATTCTGTTCGATTTGAGCAAAGACTACCCGATTGGGGTCTAGACAGACTTGGGAGCAAATTATATTCTGCATAAGCCGATCGGTTTAGCACTTTTAGAAAGATAGAGGGAAGGAAATCTGTATCGTACAGAGGGGTGCTTGTTTTGACTGAAGCAACATTGAAAGGTCGTGTTGCCCTTGTTACAGGGGTAAGTCGGCGTAAAGGAATTGGCTTTGCGATCGCCCAACAACTAGCCCTGCTAGGCGCAGACGTTTTCATTCACTCTTTTGTCCCCTATGATGCCAGTCAAGCGTGGGGAGCCGATCCCGATGGCATTCCTGCACTGATTGCCACACTTCAAGAACACGGCACTCGGATTGCCCATGCGGAAGGAAATTTTCTTGATCTGGCTATGCCTCATCAAATTATGAATGCTGCGGTTCAAACCTTTGGGCACATTGATATCTTGATTGCGAATCATGCTTACAGCACAATGGGGAATTTAGAAGAACTCACCGCAGCAGAAATTGATACACACTTGCAAGTCAATGTACGAGGAACGTTATTGTTAGTGCAAGCCTTTGCGGCTCAACACAATGGTCGATCGGGTGGTCGAGTGATTCTTCTCACCTCTGGGCAACATCTCAACCCAATGCCTGATGAACTGGCCTATGTTGCGTCAAAAGGCGCATTGCATCAACTGACATTGAGTTTATCGGCTCATTTAATTTCACGAGGGATCACGGTAAATGCCGTCAATCCTGGTGCAACTGATACAGGATATGCCAGTGCTGAACTGTATGAGTTAGTGCGTGCAGCCAATCCTCAAGGGCGATGGGGACAGCCTGAAGATGTCGCTCGTTTAGTTGGTTGGCTTGTCACTGATGAGGCACAATGGGTAACTGGACAGGTGATCAACTCGACAGGCGGAGGAGTTTAATTGCGCGTGTAGATCGCAATTAACCCGTTGCCACACCGAAACGTACAGATTTACACTCGCCCTTGAAGAACAAGACGCTATACTACATAAGTGCTACAAATAGAGTGAGCCTATGAAAACAAAAATAGCTAATGGTTATGCTGTCGTTGTCACAACACGACGCATTACATAAACTGCATGTGCCTTATTACCGAATTGTCGAGGCTCTGTTTTGCGGACAATCTCGAATCCCAAGCCTTTCCAAAAGTGTAAACCTGGCTTGTTGGCTTCAACTACAGACAATGACACTTGCTTGACTGCCTGTACTGATACCCAATCCTCAAACGCCTGATAAAACTCTGAACCTAGTCCTTGACCTCGCTGTTCAGGGCTCAACATCATCAATCCTATCCACCATGTCTGATTGTCCGGATAGTGCCGAATCGATTCAATCATCCCTATCAGATCATTCTGTGAGTCAAATAACCCAAAAATATATTTGTCCTGGGTTGTTTTGCCATCTGGTACCGCATCAAATTCGTCACGGGCTGCTGTGGGGGAAGGAGGTTGACCATCGGTTAAGATCGCAAACGGGTACTCTTTCGCGATTGCATCGATACTTTGATGGATGAGGGAGTAACGACGTGATGAGTTCTCCATTCCCCTACTCCGGCTCCCCATTCGCGCTTAGATAACATCTCGCAACTTCGCTACCATTTCGGTTCGAGCAGAAACATCCAGCTTGCGAAACATCCGCTTCAAGGCTTGTTTCACAGAATTCTGCGTAATCCATAGTTCTGCCCCAATCTCAGCATTGGTCAGTCCCTTGGCAACCAGCCTTGCGATTTGCACTTCTCGTGGTGTCAGACGTTTCAAGGTGACATCTGAAGCCGACACAGCAGGTTTCCGCAATTCAGCCAAACAAGCGGATAAATGTGTACACACTGCTCCCAAACTCGCTAACTCATGCAGACTGAATGCTGGTGTTTCACCGACACGAGCAAAATGCACCGTTCCAATCAACTGTCCCCGACCGACGATCGGACCGGTCATAATGTGTTCGTGGTCATATTCCGAACAACAGTATTGATACAGTTCGCTTTGTTTCCAACCCCCTGGAGGTAACACCAACGCTTCATGGGCTGGGGCATGATGTTTCAGCACATAGTGCAACACCGAATCAACCTGTCTGCCTATCCGCCTATCTGTTCATAGCGCTCGATAAACGCATTTGACACACCCACCACATCAAAATCTGCTAGATGGTTCTCATCCTGCATCAGATAAATGCCCCATCGTTGCACCCCAAAGTATTCACTCACCCCATCCATAAACCGAAACCGTAAGGCTTGCTCAGTGGGGGCAGTGCGATCGCTTGAAACAGGGGAGGCAGAGAACGAGTCATGATGGTGCTAAAAGTGTACCCACTTGAGGTCTATACAAGGGTTGAAGTCTGCTTTTACGATCGTTCCACGACAAAACCCTTCAGGCAACTATAAACCATGAATCCAATTCAAATTGGCTTTCTGATTTATCCCGGTGTCATTCAACTCGACGTGATGGGCGCTCATCAGGTTCTATCGTTTCCACCCAACACGCAAGTTCATGTGATTGGCAAAACGCTGGCTCCTGTCACCACGAACGAGGGGCTAATTCTTGTTCCCACCGTGACCCTGGCAAATTGTCCACCCCTGGATGTGATTTGTGTGCCTGGTGGCGGCATGGGACAAATAGAAGTGATGAAAGATCCGGATATCCTGAGTTTCCTGCAGCAGCAAAGTGCCACAGCCCAGTATGTCACTGCGGTCTGTACGGGTTCCATGATTCTAGCTGCTGCTGGTGTATTGCAAGGCTACAAAGCAGCTTGTCATTGGGCATTTCGTGATCAGTTAGCGATGCTGGGGGTTGACGTGGTTCGTGAGCGGGTGGTGATCGATCGCAATCGAGTCACAGGAGCAGGGGTAACATCAGGGATTGATTTTGGCTTAACTTTGCTGAGCTTACTCTGTGGCGAAGAGGTGGCAAAGATGACCCAACTTATGATGGAGTACAACCCAGAGCCACCGTTTAATGCAGGGACTCCGGAAACAGCAGGTGAAGACATTGTGCAACCGTTGATGCAATTGGGTAAACCGCTGCTCGATGCATTCTTGAGACAAACCAGAGAAACAGCAGCCCAACTGAAACTGTGAACCACCACAACCACTTAACCCGCATCAATTAGGACAGCAAGCGCATTTTGAGCATATCTTGCTCCGATCGATTTTCCTTCAATGGTTGCCATGAGGCTGGCTCCTCCGATCAAAAGCAGATATTGCTGTGAAAACGAGGCAGGATCACGCATACCCGCCTCAGAAGCTAACTGCATGATGTAGAGGCGAATGGTCTCTCTCAACTGAGTAGAGATATGATGAGCCGGATGAGAAGCATCCGCAATTTCTAGAACCGCATTAATGAAAGGACATCCCCGAAAATCAGGCTGAGCATACCATGCCTGAAGTACATCAAAGGTGGCTAACAACCGTTCTTTGGCTGTACCACCCTTGTCGGCAACTGCTGCCTCAAACCAGCTTATCCACTGTGCTGCTCGGTGCTGCATGACTTCGCGAATCAAGTCATCCTTAGAAGGGAAATGCCGATACAACGTCCTTTTAGCGACTCCTGACACTGCAATCACTTCGTTGATGCCAACGTGCTGAATGCCCTTCTGGTAAAACAGTTGCGATGCAGTCTCTAAAATTTGTTGCCTTGTGCTCGATTCAGAAGTCACCATAACCAAGTAGACAAACTTGTCTCATGAAGCTATACTAACAGCAATTCCAGGGAGACAGAGTTGTCTCCTTTGGCAAAACATTCACGCAATCCACTTGCTTTCAAGTAGGGCAATTTGTCCTGCAAACTTTCAGCTTCCAAAACTTATCAAAACCAAGCGAAAGGAAACCCTTTATCATGGCAGGAATCTCAAAGAAGCCTGACTTAAACGACCCAATTTTACGCACCAAACTGAGGCAAGGAATGGGGCACAATTACTATGGAGAGCCTGCATGGCCCAATGAACTCCTCTACGTTTTTCCGGTGGTCATGCTGGGTACGCTGGCCTTATGCGTGGGATTAGCTGTGCTTGATCCAGCCATGCTCGGAGAGCCTGCAAATCCCTTTGCCACTCCCTTAGAGATTCTGCCGGAGTGGTACTTGTACCCAGTATTTCAGATTCTCCGAATTCTGCCTAACAAGCTACTCGGAATCATCTTCATGAGTGCCATTCCCCTTGGCTTAATGCTGATTCCGTTCATTGAGAGCAGGGCTATTTCATTCTAAAAATTGACTTCAGTTGATTCAAGCTGAAACCGCAACGGCGCTGGGCTTGAGCTATATTGCTAAACCCTAAATCTCGATAGAGGTTGAGCGCTAGATTTCGAGCAATTGTCCATATCTGAGGCAAAGGAATAACTCGGATTCTACAAGCATCCTCAGCTTGGGTCACATCTCGTACATAATGCACTTTGTTTTCCACTCCCCAGTAGGAACGAATCCGATGAGCAAACTGCTGTGCGGTTTCACTCAACGAGGAAATGTAATAGCGTGTCTCGGTTTTGCCCACAATTTCATATTCTCCTTTGAGCAGAGTGCGAGTGGCTCTCACACGAATCAAGCTGCATAGTCCTGCCCAAGAACGAATACCATCCAGGGTGCGACAGGTATCAACAATTCGTTCCTCTATGCGTCCGTGCCCTTTGCTTAATTGGGTGTAAGTGTCTTCTACTTGAAAGTTTGCCTTGACCGCTTTGAGCAGTCCAGATTGGTTGCCTTTGAGTGCACCTAGATAATGATTGTGACTCTCAACGATTTGCTGGCAACTTTTTTTGGGTGTTGATCGCATCAAAGGCAAAGACCACTCCATTACAAGCAAACTGCTTGACTAACTGGGGCAGCACCTTGATCTCATTGCTCTTGTGTTCGACCTCAAACGGTTCGAGAATCAAGCCTCGCTCGACCAAATACACACTCACCAGTTGAATGGCGGGATGTGGTTCAGTCGTTGAATGCTCTGATGCTAGTTGATAAGAGCCACGTAATCGTTTGCCATCCACGGCTACCATTTCACCATTACTAGGGGTAATCTCAAAAAACTTGGCTAAACATGCCGAATACTGCCCATAGTCCACATTGAGCAGCACTCGTCGAATCGTGCTGTAGGAGGGTAAGCGCCCTTTGGCAGGAACGAACAACTCTACCAATTCATCGTGATAGGCGTTTAACCAATCCCCGATTGCTAGAAATCCTCGACATCCTGCTGCCACTGCCAGAGTGAACAGAGCCAGACAGAGAGCTTGATTATGTCGTTGTCCAGCTCCTCGTCGTGGGTCAGCTAAGAGAGTGTTTGTAAAAGATTATTAAGTCGTTTCTTTTTTCCAACGTTGGCGATTGTTCCCCAGTCGTCGTAGCATCAGGCGAATCATGGCAATATAAACCATGCCCTCATGATTTTCTGCTAAA
>JAAUSF010000037.1 GCA_012033255.1 Cyanobacteria bacterium RU_5_0 | reverse complement strand
GTGGATGGCGTGGTGTAGGGGCAATCCCGACGTGGATGGCGTGGTGTAGGGGGCAATCCCGACGTGGTTGCCCTTGCTGAGAGGGCAGCCATGTTGGTCTGCCCCGACCGATCGCAAAATCAACGAAAAATTGACAGGTAGGTCTAATTTGCACCTATTCTCTGGGTATTTGTTAAAAAATTATGACATTTTGGTTGGCAGTCAGTTTTTATACAGATGAGAATATAAGATAAATCGTTTGCGATGGCGTCTGAAATAAGGGCATGGTCGATCGATCCGAATTACATCCCGGTGGAGATTATTCAGGGTGGCATCTTGCGGAGCTAGATTTAGAAAGCATTGATCTGACGAATGCCAATTTGAGTGGTGCCAACCTACGCGATACCAACTTGAGCCATGCGACGCTCATCGGGGTTAACTTGCGGGGAGCAAACCTGAGCAGAGCTAAGCTAGAAAATGCCAATCTCTGTGGAGCGATCGCCTGTCGTGCCAATTTCAAGAACTCAAACCTCAGCCATGCTAATCTCACCAAAGCCGATTTGACGGGCACAAAACTTCGGGAAGCCATACTCTACAAAGCCGAAATGAGCAATGCTCGACTAGAACGAGCCAATCTGACCCGTGCCAGTTTACAACAGGTGAACTTAAGCGATGCTAACTTGAGTGGCGCTGTTCTGGTCGGTGCTTCCCTAAGAAGTGCCAATCTCTGCTATTCCCACGGCAGAGGAGCCTCGTTGAGACGGGCAGACCTCAGCGATATTAATCTCACTGGTGCTGAGTTTTATGGCGCAGATCTCAGTGGTGCTAACCTAAGCCGCGCGATTCTCGATCGGGCAAACTTACGGCGGACTCGGTTGCGAGGAGCAAAACTGAACGCTGCTCGACTCGTTGAAACCAAGTTAAGCGGCTCTGATATTAGTTATGCTGACTTGGCTCACATCGTTATTCATAATGCCACGATCAAAGGGGCAGGATTACAAGGCACAAAATTGGATTATGCAGAATTGCTCAACACAAATTTGAGCCGTTGTGATATGTCATCCGCTAGCTTCACCAAAGCAAGCTTGAAGAAGGTGCGCTTAAGCAAATCTGAATTTATCTGTGCTGACTTTTGTGAAGCCGAACTCGACACAATTAGTTTGATTGGTGCCAATCTTGCTGCAACAAACTTTCAAAACGCCACATTTCGTCAAGCTGAATTAATGCGGGCAAATCTCAATAGTGCTAAATTGCAAGGCTGTGAATTATATGAAGCAGATTTAAGCCGTGCTTATCTTGGAGGTGCAGATTTGAGCCATGCAACTTTGGTACGCGCAGATTTACGAGGGGCAAATTTGTTAGCGGCACGTTTGCATGAAACGATTCTGTGTCATGCCTATTTACAGCGCACGAAATTAATTGATGCTGACTTTGATAGTGCCGACTTGCGTGCAACTGGATTTACGGGAGCGAATCTCACACGCACCAAATTAAACACGCCGAGAGTCACAAATGCTCAGTTTGGTGGAAATCTCGGACTTGAGCCAGCGCAAATTGACAGTTTAATTCAAAAAGGGGCAATGTTTATTGGTGATGTACTACCGCCGATCGACGATGTTATGGAGGAATTTCGGGCAGATTTTAGAGAACGATTTGAGGACTTAAGAGAACTATTGCTTAAATTTAGTGATGCGATCGAAACCCTGAATCAAACGTTTGATGATTTGACTGAAGATGGATACAGTATTCCCAGTTCAGAACGAGAACAATTAGGACGGTTGATCACACTGTTTCAAGACCAAACAAGTCAGTTTGAAAGCAATATTGAGGAATATAAAGTAGAAATTTTAAGCGCCGAGCTTAGCGATTGGACGGCTGAAGATTTCAGCGCCGAACATATCCAAATCTGCGAACAAATTGATCGGTTGATTAACCATATCCGAATCACTCAAGCCATGACCAGAGGGTTGTTGATGGATCACGATAGCTATTCGGCTCCGGGCTACGGCTAATCCAGTAGGACTAAGAATCTATACAATCCCAAATCAATTGTGAGAAAACCCAAAGGGGTTTGGGGACTTCGTCCCAAGGAGGGGGCACTGCCCCCTCCACCCCTTCTTACAAATGATTTAGGGCTGCTATATTTGAAAAGCCAAAATTTGGGTTGAGAGAGTGCTGAGTGTTGAGTTCAAGCCATTTCTCAGTTTCAATCCTCAGTCCTCAGCACTTTTCAAACATCCTCTAAGGAATAACAATTTCCTTTTTCACCTGATCCCCTTCCACAACACCAATGCTGCGCCCTTTTTTCTTTTCTTCTTGGGCAATCCCATACAATGCTAATCCAGTTCGTAGAATCTCTGCCATGTTCTTACCAGATTCATCCGCTAATTTCTGAAGCAACTCGTAGGCTTCAGGAGTAAGGTCAAGATTCAACCGTTTCTTGACTCTAGGATTGTCGGCTTGAATGTCAGGTTCTTCCAATTTAGGATCGGGTTTATTTTTAGAACTTTCGGTTTGAAGTTCAAGGTTTGCTGACTTATTCCTGGGCATCTTTGTATCTCCATGTGCGATCGAAACGGCATCACTTAAATTGTGGCAAATTTATACATTTTACACTCGTATCATTATACACATTTCAAGTAATTTCACATTAATAAAGAATAAAGAGTACGTAAAAATACCTCAAAGTTGGTATCGGGCAACAGTGTTTACCAAAACCAACTTTGAGGAATAGTTAGCCAGGGTTATCGGGATCTGGCTCCTCTGATTCAGCAGTAGGGATACACGATCGCTCTAGAATGGTGCGATAGATAATTTGCAAAGGGTCTGACAATCGCCGTTGCATCTGAAGCCGCAGTTCTTTACGAGTGGCACGGTGACTGGAAGCGCGATTCCTAAAACCCTGATTCTTAAAGCCAGCAGAACGAGTGGCATGGTTCGTTCGTTGGGAATAGTCAGCCTGTTTGCGGATAGTCGAAGCGGAAAATACCCAAAGAGATCTGGCATAAACGAGTTGGTTCGTGAGGCTGATCCGATCGCGATCGGATAACTCCATCAACGGAGCTTGATTTGCCATAAAAAATTCTCCAGCGATGATTGCGGTGTAGACAGGATGGGTCTAGTTGGAATCGATATCGGATTCTGCGATCGGCTGCACGATTAAGGTTGAGCCATCCAGGTCAACAACATCTACAAGTGTGTTGGCTGGGAGAACAACATCCCGTTTGCAAAGAGCATTCCACCAAGTACCCTGAAACTTCACTCGTCCCGTTCTCTGCGGGTGGATCGTATCTGTGACGATCGCCCGCCATTGGAACGGATACTCAGTTGCACCCGGAGCCAAAAGCCGCCGGAGACGACTGGAAGTTTGTGTATGCGATTGAGGCTCTGACATGCCCACCTCCAGAATTAGAGAAACTCATTAACCGAGAGGAATTGCGATACAAATTCAATTTTTACTGAATTTATACACAAAATATACATAAAATTTATACAATAAAACTGCTACAAATACTACAAAAAATATGCCTCCATCATGTGGAGGCATACAAAGAGCATTAGAATAGGCGTTTGATGTGGCTGAAACTACTCTCTAAATTTTGGGAGCAGAGCGATCGCCCCATTCCCCTAATTCATTGGGTCTTAAGCGAATCACGTTACAACTTTGTACCGCATTCTGGGCAGAACCTATTGTTGGGTGCATTTTCTGCGCCACAGGTCGTGCAAGCGACAGGATCAGCCGATCGCTCTACTTCGAGCGGTTTGGGCAATCCGACCATTTGAGCATTATTCTTACCAGGAGCGACCATTGGGTAGCAGTTTTCATCTCGCTTGACTTGAGCATCAAGTAACACAGGACCGTCGTGAGCCAGCATTTCAGCGATCGCATCCTTCAGTTCATCTCGACTACGAACCACCATTCCCTTGACACCAAACGCCTGAGCTAAAAGCACAAAATCAGGCATAGAAGGCTGCATCTCAGAACAAGAGTAACGTTCGCCATAAAAAGCTTGCTGCCACTGGCGCACCATCCCTTGCCAACCGTTGTTGATGATCACAGTCTTAACGTTGATGCCATATTGAGCCAAGGTGCCCAACTCTTGACAGTTCATCTGGAAACTGGCATCCCCACTAATACAAATGACTGGTTCATCGGGTACTGCCACTTTCGCCCCCATCGCCGCAGGCATTCCATAGCCCATCGTGCCCAGACCCGCACTAGAAATCCAGCGACGAGGTCCGTTCTTGAGAAACTGGGCTGCCCACATTTGATGCTGACCGACATCCGTTGTGTAGTAGGCATGGGGAGCCTGACGACTGATTTCTACAATCACCTCTTGCGGAGAAAGACAATCTGGATAAGTCGGAACGACGAGCGGGTAGTCTTGCTTCCAGCGATCGATCCGTTGAAGCCACTCATGGGTTTGGGTGGGATCGATCGATTTAGGTTCACCGTCTCGATGCAGCAAGTCTTTCAGGACATGACGCACATCGCCAACGATCGGCACTTCTGGAGTCCGGTTTTTGCCCACTTCAGCCGGATCAATGTCAATGTGAATCACCTTCGCACGAGAAGCAAATTCATCGAGTTTTCCCGTCACGCGATCGTCGAAACGAGCACCGACTGCAATCAACAGGTCACACTCTGTCACTGCGAAGTTGGCATAAGCCGTTCCATGCATTCCTAGCATCCCTAACGACAGGGGATGATGTTCGTCGAACGCGCCAATCCCCATTAGGGTCGTAGTGACAGGAAGGTTGTAGCGTTCTGCCAATTCTTTGATTTCAGCATGGGCACCAGAGGCGATCGCTCCCCCCCCGATATAGAGCAAGGGTTGCTTTGCCTGACGGATCAATTTGAGTGCCTGAATCACTTGCCGAGGATTGCCTTTCACCGTGGGACGATATCCTGGCAACTTGACCGAACCAGGCTCAACCGGCACATAGTCAAACTGTGCCAAACCCACGTCTTTAGGGACATCAATCAACACCGGACCCGGACGACCCGTGCTAGCAATGTGGAATGCTTCCGCCACAATTCGCGCCATATCTGCCGGATCGCGCACCACATAAGAATGTTTCACGATCGGCAGCGTAATTCCATAAATGTCCGTTTCCTGAAAAGCATCTGTACCAATTGCCACCCGATTCACCTGCCCTGTGACAACTACCATCGGGATCGAGTCCATCTGAGCCGTCGCGATCCCTGTGACTAGATTCGTTGCACCCGGCCCCGATGTTCCAAAGCAAACTCCTACTTTCCCTGTCGCCCGCGCATAACCATCTGCGGCGTGAGCCGCTCCCTGCTCATGTCGAACGAGGATATGCTTGACATACCCTGCGGCTTCCGATCGATACAGTTCGTCATAAATCGGCAGAATGGCTCCACCAGGGTAGCCAAAAATGTGTTTGACTCCATGCCGTCTAAGACTGTCCATCAGGGCGAAGGCACCAGTCACCTGAACAGGTACGACATTTTTGGCAGGCAAGGCATTTTGGGTGAGAGTCACACCTTGGGCAGGCACAGAGAGAGCTTTACGCATAGATTCTTTAAATTTCTTCAGATTTGTATCTGCTGATGCATAAACGTAGGGATACTCCAGTCTAGAGCCGAAGGGGGATTCCTGTCGAGATTGTGGCGATCGAACGATCGGCAGAGCAAAATCGTCAAACTCTCCGGCAGAGCAGATTTTAGTCAGGTTATTCTAGTCGGCAAGAGTAGGTATTGCATGTCAGGATTTCATAACCTACTTGTTGCATCTGCACTATTGGCTTTTAACCATCTAGCCAAATATTACTAATTGTAAACTTTACGTTGCCTCAGCAGGGCTGTGAGGGCTAAGTTCGCATTGATTTCGCAGGCGACTGATGACGGCTC
The DNA here is from genome assembly GCA_012033255.1 of Cyanobacteria bacterium RU_5_0. Classification (GTDB taxonomy): domain Bacteria; phylum Cyanobacteriota; class Cyanobacteriia; order Elainellales; family Elainellaceae; genus JAAUSF01. Next base: position 35,840 of record JAAUSF010000037.1, on the reverse strand, counting down.
CCTGTATTCTGAGGAAGCTGTTATTGACACAGATATTCTCAAGGAAAATGGAGATGAAAATTCGTCATTCGCTGTTATCCCTCGTACTCGTTGGAATTCTGTTTGTGATGGGATGTGCCACCTCAAATAGTATAGAGAGTCCTACCGTGAGTTCTTCTGCAAGTTCTTCGGTAGCTGAAACCTCCTCTACTCAAGCTCAGGCGACTTCACCCTCTGCTGTACCATCACCAGAAGCAGAGTCAGAGTTCAGCAATTTGCCTCGGTTAGAAGGAGAGGCGATCGTGGAAATGGTCGTTAATGATTCCCCCATCACGATCGTCATCAATGGGTTGGACGCTCCAGTTACAGCCGGAAACTTCGCCGATTTAGTCAGCAAAGGCGTTTATGACGGGCTATCATTCCATCGGGTGATCCGGGAGCCGCAACCCTTTGTCGTGCAGGGAGGCGATCCACAGAGCAAAGACCCTAACTTTCCGGCAAATCTGTTAGGAACAGGCAGCTATACTGATCCGACGACGGGGCAACCGCGTTACATTCCATTGGAAATTAAACCGGAAGGCGCAGACCAACCTGTCTACAGCCAAACGCTTCAATCTGCGGGAGTTTCGGCTGCACCGAAGCTGCGTCATACCCGTGGAGCCATCGCGATGGCACGTTCCAACGTCCCAGATTCAGCCTCGTCTCAGTTCTACTTTACTTTGGCTGATCGAGATTTTCTAGACGGCAACTATGCAGTGTTCGGCTATGTGCAGAACGGTATGGAGATCGTTGACCAGATTCAACAGGGCGATCGCATCACCTCTGCCAAAATTACAACTGGTTTGGAAAACCTTAAACCGGCTGCCTAATCAGGCAAAAGGCAAAAGGTAAAAACGCCATGTGCGACTTCTTTAAATCTGTTGTGGAATGGGCGTCTCGCCCGTCCAGATCGGGGTAGGCATCTTGCCTACCCCCACAAGCTTCAAAAGTCTACCGTGTATATCACCAAGTCTTTCTAGGCTAGCGTTTTGAGGCGATTGAGGATGCGGAGAACATCACAGAGTTCATCGTGCCGACGGTTTAATGAAAAATCGTTTTACTAAGAGTTCAAATTCAAACGGCATGAGTAGATTGTTTCGATCCGTTGATTTGTCAGTCAGTTGTACTTTAGAACGTTTGAATCAATGAGAAGACTCAGTTAATGCTTAATCAGTTTTCGAGGCTTCCGATCAAAAATGCCTGACATACTCAGTCCTGTAACCAATAAACCAAGCAGACCAGCGCCATTGAGAACGGGGTAGATAGCTTCTAAGTGAAAGACCTCACCCGTATGGACTTTCAGTAACCAGTTAGAAGACAGTCCAATGTTGAGACCCCATTCGCGCACAAATGTTGTAGCAATTCCTGTGAGAATAGTGAGTAGGATTGGAATTGAAATAATCAGTGCGATCGCCCGATGATATTTGCGAAATGCGCGTTTCATACCAACTTTTCCTTCTAGCAGAGTCTTTTAGAGATCTGGTTAGGAGGTATTCTGGCAACACCCTGACCAGACTTTAGCGACAGTCAGCAAATCAACTCTGGGGAATGTTTTGGATGTGGTCGTTCATCTTTTGAAGTGCGGCGATCGCTTGGTCAGATTGAGAGGCTCGTAAAGCTGCGGTGACTTGCTCCATATCTTGCTCGATCGCGTCATAAGTTTCTGATGATTTCTCTTGAATGCCGTCTTCGACCTGACTCCAGACCTCTTCAAACTGGTCGAATTCCTGCTGAGCTTTAGCAAAATCATTGGCTTCAACTGCTGCCTGAGTCTTTGAAACCACACTCAACAATTGAGGATAGCCATCCTGAGTTGATGTCGATGGACTGGCAGGAGCAACGGAGACTGAGATGGGTTCAGTGCTACCTGAATCAGATGATGCCGGAGGTTGAGTACATCCAGCTAACGAAAATAGACCGATCGCACAGAGTAGCAGGGCAAACTTGAATCGCATTATTTACTCCTACGTTGATACAAACTGTTACTGAGCTTGCTCAATGATAGAAAATCAAAGGTAAAAAACTCGGGACTATTGCTGATCACATCCACGGTCGAATGGGCAGGCAATGGGTGTGGATCTGTGCCCCGATCTGGACGGACGGGCGAGACTCCCACATAGAGATGTAAACAGGTTGCACACGGCGTTAAATAGAGTGATGGCGATAGCCCTATTGGTTAGGACATTTTTGTGGGGCGGCGTCGCCGCCCCACAAAAATGTCCCTATCCTAACTTAGCTGACTACAGCTATACATCAACAATTTCAATGATTGAGAGGACTGCCTTAACTGGTATGGTTAAGGTGTAGTTGAGTTTGGGCTACCGTCCTACTCAGGTTTAACTATGAGTAATTACGTTATTGCAGTCTTACCCGATCGCATTCAGGCAGAAGCCGCCTACTCTGAACTGGAGAAAGCAGGTCTGCCAATGGAGCAAGTCAGCATTCTCGGCAAAGGCTACAAAAGTGCCGATGAATTTGGCTTCATTGATCCTAAACAGCAAGCCCGTAAACAGGCTCGTCTGATGTCCTTCTGGCTCGTCCCCTTCGGCTTTATTGCAGGAGTTGCCTTTAACCTCTCCACCCAATATCAACTTATCCCCTCGGCTGGAGTGCTGGGGAATCAAATCATTGGTGGAGTGCTGGGGGCGATCGGGGGTGCAATGGGCAGCATTTTTGTTGGCGGTGGAGTTGGACTTGCTGCTGGCAGTGGTGATGCCCTTCCCTACCGGAATCGCCTCGATCAAGGAAAATACCTCATCGTCGTCAAAGGTGCCCCCAACCTCACCAACAAAGCCACTCGCATCCTCCGCACCTTCAACCCTGAGACGATCCAAGGCTACACCGATCCCACTAATACCTGAAGAGTTTTGAGTTTTGAGTTTTATGATGTCTGAAAAGTCAAACTATACTATCGGCTTCACCGAAAAACGAGCGGATGCCCCGTTTTCAAACGTGGGGAGGTAAGCGGTTGCAAGCTCTAGCCGCCTTGAACTATCTTGAACCGTCTTCCGGCTTCCGGGGAAGTCGCTTAATATAGTCCCGGATGACTTCTGAAATCTGCCTGTCAGTTGCCTCTGCATAATCTTTTAACCACTCATATTCTTTGTTTGACAATCGGACTCGTAGCAACTTTTCGCGGGTCATAATGTAGCTCTAAATGTGCTACACTGATTGTAGGCTGAAATCGAGAAAGGCACTGTGGTGGCTACGCTTGCTTGTATTGCAGGGCTACTGAAACTCTGCGCTCGTTTGTCGGGGAAAGCCCCCGGCTAGAAGCCGTGGGGAAGCTTACTAGCCTCCCAATGTTGGGAGGAACCGAACTCAAAGTCCTCCAGAATTGGGGGATTTAGGAGGCAAATGCAAAACCTTTGCTCCTTTTCAAACATCCTTTAAAAGGGTTTTGAGTTTTAAGTTCTAAGTTTTATTTTTAGAACTCAAAACTCAAAACTATGCTCAAAACTCAAAACTCAAAACTCAAAACTACTCAAATGTCTCTTCCTAACACGCTCGACGACGCGATCGCCCAAGCTAGAGAAGCCACAACCGCCGCTATTGCCGATGGCTATCCTCGCCTACAAGTAGAATTGGTGTTTCCGGAACTCAAAATGATGCCTGTGGCAGAGAAGTTTCTGCCTGTGTTTGAGGAGTTGGGCGATCGGTTGCGCGTTTTTTTCCCAGATGCAGGAGCCGCCGCACTGGCACGACGGAACTGGGGCGAAAAACCCTATGCGATTCGCGGTATCAACGATATGAAAGCGGCTATTCAGCCAGAGGAACAGGTGATTCTGTTTGTTGAGCCATCCTCGGTAGAAGTCAGTGATGTGGAGCGTCTGTGTCAGGTAGCCACCGATCGAACGGTTGTTTTGTTGAATCCTCGAATGGAGGATATTGCCACGATTGGGATTGGTTATGCAGGGCGACAACTGCGAGAACGGTTTCTCAATACCTTTGAGTCTTGCTACTATATCCGACCGATGGATGGAGCCGCCCTTCTTCGGGCGTATCCGTCTCCCTGGCAAGTGTGGCTAGAAACCGATGGTAGCTATAACCTGATCGCAGAAGAACCTCGTAAACCTGTCGGGGATGTTCTCGATCGCATCCTCACTCAAGCCTCTGGCGGTGCTTCAGAAACCTCTCAGCCTCAACGGAAGGGGTTATTAACGTCGATTCAGCAATTCTTGAGGGCGCTCAGTCAGTAAATGTTTGGGTGATTTTTAAGCGGTTTCCTCATAACCAAAATTTGGTCAGTTTATGAAAGTCGCGTAAAATAGGCATTTACTGGGAGTTCGCAAGTCCAAAATCCGAAATGGTTCAGTAGAATATCTAACACGCCGTAAATTCATTCCTGCAAGTTGTAGTGCTTCTTGGGCACAATAAAAATATTCAGAATTTTACGGCTTCAGGGTTGCTCTGGGCTGATGGTTTAGTGAGAGGATTGCATGAGCGTGGCAAACAGTCGTCGCATTTTTATTGGAGATGTTCATGGGCATTATGATGGCTTGATGCGACTGCTGGAGGCGATCGCGCTTAGCTCCGACGATCAACTTTACTTTGTAGGTGATTTGATCGATCGCGGTCCCAAAAGTGCCCAAGTTGTCCGGTTTGTCCGTGATAATGCTTATCCCTGTGTTATGGGCAATCATGAACAGCTTTTGCTAGAGTCGTTTCCAGGCAACCGGGTTTCTCAATATGCGCTACAAGCCTGGTTACAAAGTGGCGGACAATCTACCGTGACTAGTTTCGACAATCCAGAAGTATTGCTGGAAAATTTGGACTGGTTCCGCTCTTTACCAACCCATTTGGATTTGGAAGACATCTGGCTGGTTCATGCTGGACTTCATCCTGGATTGTCAATCGATGCTCAAACGGCTCAGGAATACTGCTGGATTCGAGAAGAGTTTCACAGTATGTCTAAGCCCTATTTTGATGACAAGTTAATTATTACAGGACACACCATCACATTTACGTTACCAGGCGTTTCTCCCGGAGAACTCGCTCAGGGACAGGGTTGGCTTGATATTGACACAGGTGCCTACCATCCTAAGAGTGGTTGGCTGACAGGATTTGACTTCACAAACCAACAGGTTTACCAGGTCAACGTTTTCCAAAATAAGCTACGAGTTTTGCCCTTGAGTGAAGTCGCTGTTCAAATTGAACCCACTCAAGTCCAAACTCGCCGTCGGCAGTTGCTCCAGTTGTAGAGAGTAGGTTGGGGCGTTTCGCGAAACGCCCTTACGGGTGATTACAGCAGCACGCTGATCTGATCTTGATAGGCTGCCGCATCTAGTCCACTACCAACGTTAGCCGTTGCGGGATCGATCATGGTGTTCAGTTCCTCAATTCGAGTACTTGTGGCGGGATGAGTGCTGAGAATTGAGGGAATGGAAGATTGGTTCAGCAATTTTTCCAAGAATGCAATCATTGCCCCAGGCGCATATCCAGCGCGAGTGATATTGGCAAGCCCTTTGGAATCCGCTTCAAGTTCATCTTGGCGACTATTGGGACGACGGATTGCCAGTTCAACGCCTAAATTGACCGCCGCATTGCGATCGAGTCCGGCGGCTGTCAATAGTCCGGCGGCGATCGCTCCTTCTCGCAACTGTTTTACGGCATGACGAGCTGCAATATGCCCGATTTCATGCCCAACTACGCTAGCGAGTTGGGCTTCATTGTCTGCCGTTCGGATTAGCCCAGTCGTGATGTAGACATAGCCGCCCATCGTAGCAAAGGCATTCACCTGGTCATCTTCTACAACTTGAAAAACGTAAGGAATATCGGAGCGATCGCTAGACGTAACCAATCCTTGACCAATCCCATCAATATAGTTCGTGATGCTGGAGTTAGTGTAGAGCTTAACCTCTTGGCTGACAAGCTGCTCATTAATTTGTGCTCCAAGTGCCACCTCATCTCCATCTGAGAGCGAGGAAAGCTGAATCACTTGAATGCCTCTAAAAATCAAGTCGATGAGATTCGATTGGGCTGGAGCGCGATCGGCGGTGCCTACAATTAACCCTAGAGCAACAACCGTAGAAATCAACCCATAGATCCAGCGACGGCGCAGTTGGTGAAATATGTGGAAGAGTAAACTTAGCATAGTCAGGATCAAGCAAATGAGAAGGACAATGGGGCTTGTTGACTATCGAACCATAGACAACCCAGGAAGTGGGGGCACTGGGGTACTTTGAGAAGAGACGAGATAAGAATCTGTTTTGTTTCAGATTAACGCCATGTGCAGCTTGTTTCCATCTCTTGTGGGATGGGCGTCTCGCCCGTCCCGATCGAGGCAGGCAAGATGCCTACCCCACAAGGAACCAAAGCTCAAGCAAAAACACGTAGCCTGTTCAGGTTTTCATAGTGTTATTCTAAAGTTCCCGAAATTTCGTGCCACTTTATACCCTCTTTAGCAAATTGACTCAGCACAGACAAGATAACGGGTTAAGCCTACTTACAGTGGTTTTCAGAGGAGTGAGCCACAGTTGTGTGTGGGTGGGTAGATGAGTGGATGAGTGGATGGGTATGCGTGTGGCTTATGCAAGTGAAACTGGCTGTAGCTTCTTTGTACTTTTGTAATAAATTTGCTGATACAGTTCTATCTGACGATAATTCAAAGATATTTTCTTTTCTCACTAGCGGGGATACGTTTGCATGGCTATTTTGGATTCCAAAGGTCGCCTGTTTGGCAAAATCAGCATTCTAGACATTGGGGCAGGATTAGTTATTTTACTGGTCGTGGCGGGTCTGTTACTCTTCCCCGGTAATTCGGGATCGGGGGTGGCTCAGGTAGGGAGTAACGTTAGACCGATCGAAGTGGATGTGATGGTACGAGGATTAACCGTTCGTGATCCACAGGCTCTTCTGAAGTCTCTAGAGGACGAAAAGAAAACGAAGATCATCATTCGCAATCAACCTTATGGTGAGGTGGATGTATTAGCTGTTCAAGCCCTGCCGCGATCGGTGGCTGTCCCTCAACCAGATGGTTCTGTGAAGTCCTTGCCTGATCCTCGCCCGGAACTCAATTACACCGTGGATATGATAGTCACGGTTGGCGGTGAAGCGCAAATTGTGGATGACGGTCCAATTCTGGGTAACACCAAGATAAAAGTGGGAACACCAATGGAGTTAGAAGGGCTAACCTATCGATTCAATGCGCCCGTCGTTGGAGTCAGAATTTTGGATAAGCCAAATTAGAATGCCTTACAGCCGTTTTCAGTTGAATGCAATATGCGAAAGGGCACAGTATGCCGTGCCCATACGAGTTTGATGGATTGCAATTAAGAACCCGCTTAACCACAAAGACACAGAGACACAAAGCCATTACATCTCTAACTTTGTGTTTCTGTGCCTTCGTAGTGAATCTTGAACAGTGAAATCAGGCAGGCTTTGCAGCAAGGTGCTGATCAGGAATTATGCTGCATTCAGCCACAATTTGACGGAATTGTTCGCCATCGATCGTTTCTTGCTCCAGCAGGATATCCACGATCTTGTCCATCAATTCCCGGTTTTCCCGAACCATACGACGAGCTTCTGAGTAGCAGCGCACCGCAATTTCCCGCACTTGATGATCGACTTTTGTGGCGATCTCTTCGGAAAATTCATTTCGTGACATCAAGTCTCGACCCAGGAAGACTTCACTGTGACCACTCTCAAGAGCGTAGGGGCCTAGATCAGACATCCCGTAGCGAGTTACCATTTCTCGTGCCAAGGTCGCCACCACTTGAATATCATTACTGGCTCCTATGGTGACTTCGGAGTCACCAAAGATTTCTTCTTCGGCAGCGCGTCCGCCCAGGGCGATCGTGATTCGATCTAGCAGCCACGCTCGTGTATACAGTCCGCTATCGATCATCTCTTCGTTGAAGGTCTGCTGAGCGAATCCGCCAATACCACCCGATCGCGGAATAATCGTGACTTTATTGAGCGGATCTGAATTACTCAGCAAGGTCATTAGCAAGGCGTGTCCGGTTTCATGGTAAGCAATCAGTCGCTTTTTCTTGCTGTCCATCAGAGGCGCAAGGGTCATGCCTGTCGTGACTCGATCGATCGCATCATCAATTTCCAGCAGCGTGACGGCATCTTTTCGTCTCCGAGCCGTCAGAATTGCGGCTTCATTCAGCATATTGGCAAGTTCAGCCCCAGAGAAACCAGGCGTTCGACGAGCGACCGCCTCCAGAGACACACTCGGATCAAGTTTCTTATTACGAGCGTGAACTTCCAAGATCCCCAATCGTCCTTTGAAACTGGGCAGATCAACAGTGACTTGGCGGTCAAACCGACCAGGACGCAATAAAGCAGAATCTAAGACATCTGGACGGTTCGTTGCGGCGATAATGATGGTTCCAGTATTGCCTTCAAACCCATCCATTTCGGTGAGCAACTGGTTGAGCGTTTGCTCCCGCTCGTCGTTGCCACCTCCGATCCCGGTTCCACGTTGCCGTCCAACCGCATCAATTTCATCAATGAAGACAATACAGGGAGCGTTTTCTTTCGCTTTCTTAAACAAATCGCGTACCCTAGATGCACCCACCCCAACAAACATTTCTACGAATTCGGAACCAGAAATGCTGAAAAAGGGAACCCCTGCCTCGCCTGCGATCGCCTTTGCCAAGAGCGTTTTACCCGTTCCCGGAGGACCAACCAGCAATACCCCTTTAGGAATTTTTGCGCCAACTGCCGTAAACCGTTCAGGCTTCTTAAGGAAAGACACGACTTCCTGAAGCTCTTCCTTAGCTTCCTCAATTCCGGCAACGTCATCAAACATAACGCCCGTTTTTGCTTCCATCTGGAATCGCGCTCTGGACTTGCCAAAATTCATTGCCTGACCCGACGCATTGCTCGTCCGACGCAGGAACATTAGCAACACCATGATTGCCACAAATGCTAGCAACCCGTGAAAGACCAGCCCTGCAACGGCACTACTATCGGCAGAAGGTTCAACATCTAAATCCACATTGTTTTGACGAGCCGTTTCAATCAGTTCCGGATTTTCTGCAAATAGCGGAACCTCTTGAATCGAATTCTCAGGTTGTCCTTTGAGCTGAACCTTTGCCACACTGCGTACAGGATCAATTTCGATGCGGCTGACTTTACCGGCTTCAATATCGCTAAGGAGCGTACTATAGCTGAGTTGGCTATTGTCTTGCTGTGCCTCACCCTGTGCTAAACCAGGTGAACCGACTAACGTACTTTGCAACACCAGCCAAATTGCCGTCGCGGCTCCTGTCACCAGAGAACCTTTGAGCCGTTTTCTTGATTTGCCTCCGAAGAGCCGTCCATTGGGCGTGTTTTTCTCAGCCTGCTTCATACTCCATCGTCCTTTGCCATTTGCCGCCACCCGTTTCCTTTCAACTGACTTGTCACCGACCCAGATGTGGATAAACCGACCTGAATCATTGATTCCAACTCAGCAGTCAGAAATGGGCTAACAACCTCTAAAGTCTAGTGTAACCTTACCTATCTTAACTACGACGAAATGAGTGGATGAGTGGATGAGTGGATGAGTGGATAAGTGGATGAGTGGATGAGTGGATGAGTGGATGAGTGGATACTAAACCCTTTGCCCGTCTGCCCCTCACTCCCTCACCCCTTTATCCCCTCACCCCATCTACACGCCAATCTCTCAAAACAACATTGACACACCACTAGGAAACGCCCCGTAATTTGCGCGTATTCTCAACGAGACTTTGGGCAAACGCATCAAATCGTTTAGAAAGAGTTTCATCAAGAAGCTTACCGTCTTCAGCAAAGGCTTTCCAGGCTTGCCCGATTGCCACTTGCTCCGGAATTGTCCATGCATGAATCCAGCGCATTGTCGTCCGCAAATCATTGAGAGCGTTGCTGTTAGATTGCCCACCCAAAACACTGATCAAGCCAACTACTTTGTCTGAAAATTGCTCAAAACCCATCAAATCCAGCGCGTTCTTCAAAACACCACTGAAGCTGCCGTGATATTCAGGGGTTGCCAAAATGATGCCATCAGCTTGCTGCACGGCTTGGCGAAGTTTCTCAACATCGGGATAATCTGGATATTCGTCGCCACCATCACAAAAGGGAAGAGTGAGCGATCGCAAAGCCAAAACCTCCACCTCAGCCCCCAATGCTTCAACTCGTTGAACAGCCACCGTTAGAGCCTGCTGGCTGTAGGAACCCGCTCTTAAACTTCCAGCAATACCAACAATTTTAACCATAGGGCTAAGCCTTCTCACGAGAACGTTCGATATAAATCATCATAGCTAAAACGAATTCGTTATGAGTATGACTTTAGATAGGAATTTCTTGATCTTTATGTTCGGTTTTTTTGACAACGAAGAGGAATATCGGTTTCGCTCTCTAAAAATTAGGACAGGTAGTTTGCCTGTCCTACGAAAGATTAAAGCTTGTAAAGCTGTAGGAATATCACCCCCCCGGAATGGTTGATTGCAACCTTAATGAGTCGCTAATGGGTCGCTAATGAGTCGTTAATGGGTCGTTTCGTGAGAATTGAGATCAGTGGCTTCCGAAGTAGAACTGTCTACGGCGGGTTTAGAGTGAGATGTATGTCCGTGGAAGCGAATCCCCAGGAATACATCGTAAATGAAACTCCAGAAGTCTTTGCCTTGAAGAATTCCCAGTGACTGATGACACCCTTTTGCATCTAACAATGGACGAGTTGCATAGTAGGCTTGCTGGTACTTGTACCAGGGAATGGAGGGCCAGAGGTGATGAATTAGGTGATAGTTTTGCCCCATGATCAGCAGGTTGAGCATAGAACTGGGGTACACTCTGGCGTTTTTCCAACGATCGCGCTCCTGAAACGGACGATGCGGAAAATAGTCAAAGAATAATCCTAAAGCTAAACCCACCACGAGGGCAGGTGAGAACCAGAAATTAAAAATGTAATCTAGAAACCCATGCTGAACAGCCAGGAAAACAATCGTCGCAAAGATTAAACGTGCCAAAAACCATTCCAATAACTCAAATTTCCGCCATAGCCTCCGCTTGAAGAAGAAAACTTCGTGGTAGAAAAATCGTGGTGCGATCAGCCAGAGTGGTCCACCTGTCGAAACAAAGTGATCCGGATCATTATCAGGATCATTGACATTAGCGTGATGCTGCATATGAACCCGTGTAAAGACGGGAAACGAAAAGCCAAGCATCAACGCACTGCCATGACCCAAGATGGCATTCATGATGCGGTTTCGGTGAGCTACGTTATGGGACGCATCATGAATAACAGTGCCCACCAAATGGAGGGCGATCGTATTGGTAATAAAACAAAACCAGCCTGGGATATCCCAGAGCCAGTAGCCGAATGTTGACGAAATGACTAAACCGATGGCTGCTAGAAACATCAACAGGTTGGGATTTAGATTGCCCGATGGACCCAGTAGCTCTTTTGGTACAGTCAGGGGCTTCACTGCCTCCGACGACATTGTGTTTACACTCCTTCATCAGTCATCCTTGCGTAGTATAGGCTACGAGGTGATACAGAATAAAGTTTTGTGAAATCAGGTCATCTAATCAGACAAGGAGCGATTCTGTACTCTCCCTAATATTTGGTTCTGGTGATAGGGAATTGGCAGCGAGAACAAGGGAGTAGAAAACCGAGTGAGGCTAATGTGGAACTCTAAGATCTGGCACTGAAGAAGTTTGAAAATACGATTTCACATTTAGCCCAGATTGGGTATGCAGAAGTCAGGAGTAAAATTCATCACTATTTAACAGAGTTTCCCTAGCTTCATCCGGAAAATTTCACGAAAATTCTAGATCACTTCCGCAATACTACTGATAGGGGGTGGAACCGAAATAGGCGCTAAATAGGCATGTGAACTTAGTTGAGCTTAAATCTTAAGCCTCCTACAGGTTTCTCAGGGGTTAACGATATTTCCGTACTTTCAACCTTAACTCTGACCCGCCAGACACCTTATTAAGTGACATAAAGGAAGGCATGTCATAAAGCGATAAGCCGGACACTGAGTACCAGGGCGCTACCGAATCAGAGCTTCTGTTGGGCTTTACACACTGCGAGGACGGCATGAATACACACTCTCTTTCCAGTCAACACAACCGAACAAACAAAGCCACCCGTACTACTGGGATAGTCATGGCGAAAGTTCGCAGTACTGCTAGCCATCCACAGCGACGCTGGCAATCGAAGCAAAGACGGTCTAGCCTTATTCGTCGAGAGCAGGCTTCAGGTTTAAGTCAGGCAGAACAAACTGCACTATTCCGTCAGCAAGCTTTATTGGCGGCTCAGCAGGGGAATTATGAGACAGCGATCGCCCTATTCAGTCGCTTAATTGAGCAAAATTCTGATAATGCTAATGATTACAGCAATCGAGGATTAGTTTACTTTCAAAGCGGTCATGCAGAGAAAGCGATTGTTGACTTCAACCGAGCGATCGATCTCAACCCTAGGCTCGATAGCGCCTACAACAACCGCGCCAACTATTACGCCGCGCATGGACAGTTTTTAGAAGCGATTCTAGACTACGATGTTGCGCTTGATCTCAATCCAAGCAATGTTCGCGCTTGGATTAACCAGGGAATTACTTTCCGGGAATTAGAGATGTATGAAAGGGCGATCGAAAGCTTTGAACTTGCTCTCTATCTCGGCAAACTAGAAGGACACATTTACGCTGAGCGAGGTCGGACGTATCACCTGAGAGGCGATTGGAATTGTGCGATCGGAGACTATCAAAGGGCGATCGTGGCTCTTCCCAAAGCTAACCCGTTTAGCTCTGATCCGTCGGCACGGTTACACGCTCAGGTTGAAGCTTGGATGGATGAGCTAATCAGCCCGTGGCAAGTCTAGGTAATGGCTAAATATTGAGTTTTGAGTTCCAAGGTCTGAACGATCGACTTCAACTCAAACCTTAAAATTCAAAACTCAAAACTTGATTAAGCTACTCGATCGAAATCGATTGAGGTCCACTACTTTTACCGTTTGGACCCTCGGAAGACTCACCCGAATAAGGCATTCCTGTCTGCTGATCAAGCCAGCTTTTCACCGGATCATCGGCTAAGTTGAGACGTAATAACCCAGAGAAAAAACCGCCCAAGAACGCGACTGGACATCCGGCTAACTCTTTGAAAACGGGTGTCAGTTCATCGAGGAACATGGTGGAACTCCTTATGTGTACATTACACCTGAACGATCCTATCGTGAAATCGAAAACAGAGGGTTCGTACCGGATATCAGGATAAAGGATTAGGCGAAATGCCGTTCGCCCCTACCGAATTCTCGGTTTCTAGCCTATGCTTTGGATTCAGGCAGTAGACACTTATCACTATCGCAGCCTGCCGGTCCGGCTTCCGACAATTCACCCAAGTCATAGCGGCTAAGGGCTTCATGGAAATCGTTAGTTCTACGTCGATCGAGGACTTCTCTGGTCAGTTGGTCATACTGCTCTCTAGAGATTGGCTCAAAGGGCAAGCGCGGGAAGGTCTGATGGTCATCAAAGCGAGCTAAAAGCGCGACTGAGACATAACCTTCATCGGTTTGGATGGCGTCGTAGATTCGAGTGCCTAATGCTTCAATTTCAGATTCACGCAGTTCGATCGTCGCAGAGGTGTTGTGGGCGGTGTAATACTTCTGGACTTGCATATAGAAATCCATTTGTGCCAGAGCCGAAAACTTGGAGATATCAATCTCATCGGCTCTTGGCAGGTTCGCCCATGAAACCTCGACTGGGATCTCAACCAACCACTCGGTGCAACGCGGATCAAACGCATCATCAAGCAATCGTCCGTTCTCATCTTTATCGGATTGAGACGGCACAATTTTGTAACCATAATCCAGACAGGCTAGCGCTACCGGATCGTTTTTGCGGAAGGTGATGCGGCGAATGAATCGTTGAGCTTTGGGTGGATGCCAACCCGGACTGGCTCCGGTGAGTAAGCTCTTAGTTCCAGCAGGTTGTACGGTTGTGCATCGGTTGGGGCGCTTGAGGGCATGGCGATCGCAATACTCCCATACAGCATCTTGGACAGTTTGCTTCCAGCGACTCAAGTATTCCCGTTCGCATTCTTTGAACTCGATCCCTGCGATCGTATCAGGACGCCCTTGCGCCCACCATTCCAGCCATTCCGCGCCAAATGCCATCACGAAGAAGTCAAACAGCCCAGTGAAGGAAACGCCAACGATCGGGTCAAGTTCCCGCGATCGACGATAGCGAGGCTCAATGAATTGATGATTTAGCAGCACCGCAACTGACAATGCGCCAGCCGTAAACGCCCTTTCTTGCTCCCTAAGATCGTATGGATCAAGTCGATTGAGATGAACTTCACTCAAATTGCAGTGGAAGTCAGCACCGCAAATTTCTCCGCAAGGATTCAAGGCATAGCGTTGTAAGCGATGCTCTAGCTCATCCATGCCCATGTAAGGATGGTGCTTTTTCAGCCATTCTTTCGCCCGATCGATTTGGTATGCGACCAAAAATTCTGATTTCTGCTCTGGCGTGGTCAGCAAATCGCTGCTCGATCGAGCGATCGCCTCTCCTGCCCACTGAATCGCTCCTTCACCAGAGTAGAACTGCTTGCGAACTGCTTCAATGCATTCCTCCAGGGTGGGCTTGTGATGGAATACGCGAGTGTGATTTGCCATCCGCAGGGCATCGCGATCGGGGTCAATTCGCCAGTTGCCTTCTGCATCTTGTTGCCAGAGATTTTCTTTGGAAGCTGAAAATTCCTGATCCTCGCTCCACCCCTGACGCATCCCAGCGGACCTCCGGATGTTTCCGGCAACAATGGTGACAGCCGCTTCATCAATTAGCAAACAGCATTCCACTGAAGTCAACTGCCGCCCGATCGCCCGATTCAAGATGGCAGCACAGCGATCGTATAATCCTGGTAGCCGCACTGGGTTAGCCACTCCACCAAACCCTTTCAGCGTCTCACCTCCAGGACGAACGTCACTCAGGTCGATCGCCACTTGTACCGCATCTGTGAATTGCTCATCTGATGAGAGTTCCAATAGCGTCTGGTAGGACTTAACCCACCCTTTTCGACTATCGCCAACTCGGATCTGAACCTGGTTCCCGTCGATCGTCACTTCTGTCTCTTCTCGACGCAGAGGGACAGATGTCACCCCAATTTCACCTTCAAGTGAAACAACAAGACGATTACGAATCGCAGGCAACTGGTTGATATATCGGGGTTCTAAGACGGCTCCAGTGCCACAACCCATCATGGCAAGATCCATCATTAGCCCAAACGATCGCCAGTCCACGACATTCGTGCTAGTGCAGTTATAGGCCCCAGAAAAGTTTTCTGGCTTCTCTAGCCATTGAGTGCCGCCGACCCAAAGCCAGCGACCAGAAGAGAGGCTTTTGAGTTGCTGCTGCATTCGGTAAATCAGTGCTGCCTGTTCTGGGGAGAGATTGCCGAGCTTGACGAGTCCGTGGAGGGTGCGATCGCCCACTTCCTCCCAGCTTTCTCGCACATTCGCAGCAGTTTCGCCCCGACGACTGTAGGTTCTGAAAAAAACAGGATTAGCCGCAGGAGCAGCTTCAGGGAACGGATTGGCAGAATCGATCGACTCTGGACGGGTGCGTTCGAGGTCTTGAACCATGAGCGAGTCCTCGTTGTCAGTGCATTATGAACAAATTGGCTCTCTACATATAGCGGTTGGAGCCTTATGCTAAAGATGATACTACTCTACCAGTAGAGGTTAAATGATCCTAAGAGTAAAGTTTTGAAGAGCAATCAAATCATCGTCTTTATCTATGCATAGCAACGCTACAGAGACGCTCTAGAGAACGCCTCTGGCTAAAGATAGTTGAGTTATTCCTGTCCCGCATCTAGTCTGCATCAGTGGGCAGACTGAACCCTAAAACGGGATCTCGTCGTATTCACCGGGTTCAGAGCTAGGCGCAGAATATGCCGGAGTTTTGGCAGATTCCGAGGCGGTTCTGGGTGGCATAGAGGATTTTGCTGTCGATTTAGCTGACTGACTGGGAGGCATAGCTGGTGTGGCTGGTGTAGTAGTGGCGGTATTGTTGGGCAACGCCACGTTTGTCGTTAGGGTTGCATCTGTGCCAAGGAGATGGATTTTCTGAGCCGTCAGTTCTGGACGGGTTTCCTTGAAGCCTTCTGGACGATCGATTCGGTTCATGCCCAATCGTCCTTCAATGATGACCCGATCGCCCTGGTGATAGTGTTCCTGAATTTCTTGAGCCAAGTTACCCCACCCCACCACCTTCAACCGCGATGAGGGTTCACCTTCCCGCAGACCTGGAAACTCCACCATCATTTCCGCGATCGGAAGCTGAGAATCAGGCGTGTAGCGAAGTTGCGGGTCTTGAACAATCTCTGCCATTAAAACACAGTTATTCATAAGTCTTATTCTCCTGTTTGTACAAATGTACTCCTCATGCATATCTTTAACTTTAGACGATCGATTAGGCGATCGGCAGGGGGAGGAATGAAGGATAAAGGATGAAAGAATCTCCTTGCTACCCCGCCACTCCATCACTCCATCACTCCATCACTCCATCACCCATCCACCCATCCACCCATCCACCCATCCACCCATCCACCTATCACCTCATCACTCCAGACATCCAAATGAAACTTGATTTTGCCACAAATCCGGAAGACTGGAGCAGATCGCGGTGTTCATCAATTTTTTATGTATGGCTCTACGCGCAACCGTAATTTCACAGAGTGGAACCTGGAACGGAAGGTGGAGTCCATGTATTTACTCCGGGTAAGCAAAGGTGCAGATCTTGCATACCCTTCAGGTTCGCCTTTTATATTCGTTGATTTAGAGGTTCTACCATGTTCACGCCTACTCATGTATTAGTTTCTCGCTCTCGGAAAACGCCCGTTCAACTCATTTCCTCTGCCGCAGGGTGCAAAATCTTAACGGAACCAGAATGGCAGCGAGGGAGTGAGCCTGCGTTCGAGATACGCCCTCGACAAGGATTTTTCTGCCAAGGAATTCCGGTTGTGGGCTATCGTTTGCAACCGATCGACATCAAAGCAACTCATCCGGCTGCTGAGGGACAGGGACAGTCTACAACTCGTGCCTGATCACTCAATGGGTGGTTTGGGATAGATCACCATCCAGGCGATCGGGTAATTGCGATTCCCTATGCCTTTGGCTTTGATGCGGGCATAATATTCATGAATTTCAATCACTTCCCAGATTGCGATTAGCTCGGCGGCAGTGAGTTTGGGTTTCGCGATCAGAACGACCCAATCCCCAACTGTCGGAATGGGTTGATCTGGAGAAGGACGATCTGTTTGCTTTAAAAAACTGTCTAGAGAACTGGGATTGTGAACTGTTGCCTCTGCTTCTGAGGTATCCCAGTTGGCGAGATAGGCGGGATCAGTTGTTTCAGTGGTCGCGGATGCTCGGATTTGCTTGAGCTTAATTTTGATTGCTTCGGGCGTAACGTCCCAGACTTGGCGTTTCTGGGCATCTGTCAGATCTTCTAGAAGGGTTAGCTCTTCGACGGAATCGATCGCCTCTAACATAGCCAGCACTGTGTTCAGGCTAGATTCATCTAACAGTTCTGCGTCTGGTTGATGCGGCGGTTCATCAGCATCACCTTCAGGCAGGCTCTCCTCTGGCAACTCATTCGCAGTCTGATCATCCTCTGAGATTGAGGGATGTTCTTCTGGCTCAGGATCAGCCAAAACTGGCAAATTCTCCTCAGACGAATCTTCAGCAGGAGTTTCTGCGAGTCCTAGGAAGAGTTCCTGCTGGACATAATCTGACTCTGGCATAGTCCAGATCACGAGACGGGTGAAGAGCGCAACCTACTACTCTTCTATTGTGTCCAGAATTACTGTATCCAAAATTACTGTATCCAGAATTTAGGCGATGTGCAACTTTGTGGCTGTCAGCTTAAGGTCTTGTGGGGTAGGCATCTTGCCCACCCTGGCTAGACGGGTGAGACGCACATCCCACAAGAGATGTAAACAAGTCGCACCTCGCGTGAGAGTTACTGTTGTTGAAAATGAGCAAAGTTTGCACCTGTGCGTCCGGTTGTGATCCAAAGAATAGCTCTGGCAGCATCGCGGATGACTTTATCGAATGGCTCTGATGATTGCCCAGACGGAACTTCGATCGGTTTGAAGTCAATTCCTCGGCTCCCTAAAACGATTTCCCCAATCACAACAGCGCGACGCATATGATAGTCGGATGTGATCAGGTAAATGCTGGTGATCCCGCGTGATTTCAGTTCATCCGCCAGTGTGGTGAAGTTAGTGACGGTATCGACGGCTTGATAATCAAGGTGGATGCGATCGGGGTCAATGCCTGCCTCAGAAAACACCCACTCTGCATATTCGGGGTTGCTCCCGGAAGAGACCCAAATGTCTAAATTTGGATGGACTTTAGCAAACTCGGCGGCAAATTTTTCTCGCTCGGTGGCTCCCCCTAACACCAACACAGCTTGAGGTTGGCTCCAAAACCCTTCTATTCCTCGATAGCCAATCCCTAAGAGGAGCAATATTAGAGAAATACCAAAAAAACGATAGCGGTTTTTCAAGCGTTTTATTTTGTTGGGGCGGGGTGGCTGAGCAAAGAGAGTAGTTCGACGCGATCGCATAGCTACACTGTAAACTGGAGAAAATTTTGGAACACACCAGCAATAGCTTATAGCACCTTTTATCGCTTCGCTGATCGTGTCTTCCGCAGGAGAGTCATTAAATGCAACAATCACCACAAAAATCGTTACCAGGCGGCGGTTGGTTCGTCACTTCCGTCATCAAATGCAACAATCACCACAGTAATGTTGTCGCGTCCGCCTTTGTCTTTAGCAGCATTCACCAAAGCAAGAGCCGCCCGATCGCAGGCACGAATAGTCTTGAGATGAGTCGCGATGATGCCATCCGAGAGTTCCTCCGTTAAACCATCGCTACAGAGGAGAAGGCGATCGTTGGGCTGAAGATCAAACTGTTGCACATCGACCTGCCGCAAGTCTTCCCGTCCTAGGCATTTGGATAGAATATGACGCCAAGGGTGGATTCGGGCTTGATCAGGCGTAATATCGCCTAACCGCATAGCTCGTGCGACCCAGGTATGGTCTTCCGTAATCTGCTGAAGCTTTGCCCCTCGTAACCGATAAAGGCGAGAATCGCCAATATGGGCGCACCAGGGTTGATCCTGCCGTAGCAACATTGTTACTGCCGTTGTCCCCATGTCCGATCGCTCTGGATGTTTCGTCTGATCCTGAAGAATGGCTTGATTCGCTTTCAGAAATGCTTTCTCTAGCAACGCTTTGGACGGTTCAAGCGAATCCCAGTGTTCATTCAGGTGGCTCTGAATGGCTTGAGTTGCGATCCGACTTGCCTCCTGTCCTCCGGCATGTCCGCCCATACCATCCGCCACTACAAAGAATCGACCGTGTGGATCGATATAGTAGTCATCCTGATTCACAGAGCGAAGAAGTCCCGGGTCAGTCAGACCCGTGAAGAATCGTTTCATGGCGTAACCAGTAGCATCGGAGACGGAGTGAGATTGGGCATTAGCTTAAAACATCCGATCGAACCGATCAAGACGAAGCAAGAGACGGATCAAGGCGATCGCGGCAACGGCGGCGATGATGGCGGCAACAGCAGCTAACCAAATTTGCTGATTGACCAGCAAAACCGTGGCGGATAGAGTGAACGTGGCAATGAGGATGGTGTAATTAGTCCCCATATTAACGCCACTCATGCGGCGGAGGATGCGATCGGTTTCGATCGACCGAACTCGGATTCGCAAATCCCCTCGATCTAGCTTATCCAATGTGTCCTCAATCCGACGAGGCAACCCCAACGCTGTACTGCTCACTTGCGCGGCTTGCCGCCCCAACTCACTCAACAGCCCATCTGATAGTCCGTTAGAATTTTTGCCATTTCCGTTTGTCATAAGCTCCATTGCAAATGGTTTTGCAACCTCCATGAAGTTAAAGTCTGGGTCAAGTCCTTTGCCAACCCCTTCCAAGGTTGAAAATGCCCGCATTACAAAAGTAAATGTAGCGGGAAACCGAAACGGTTGGTCGTAGGCGATTTCATACAGATCATCGCTGATCGTTGCAACAGATTGGGTCTCAAAGGGTTGATCCATAAAATGATCCAACATATATTGGATCGATCGCCGTACTGGTCCCATATCTTCTGCGGGTGCCAATGCCCCCAACGCAACTAGAGAATTCACGACGCGCTCAGAATCTTTCTGGGCAATCCCGAAGAAAGTATCCATTAGTTTCTCGCGAGTAATTGGATTGACTCGCCCCATCATGCCAAAGTCATAGAAGATGAGCGACCCTTCTGGGCTAACTGCAATATTGCCAGGGTGAGGGTCAGCATGGAAGAAGCCATCATTAAGAAGCTGTTGTAGATAGGCTCTGGCTCCTAGTTGGGCAATGATTTTGCGATCGAGTCCGGCGGCTTCTAGCGCTTCGTAGTGGCTGATTTTGATTCCTGGCATATACTCTAGCGTTAGCGCCCGTGGTGAACTGTAACGCCAATACACCCGTGGAACGTTGACCCAATTCTCTTGACGGAAATTGCGGCGGAACGTATCAGCATTGCGCCCTTCGTTCAAATATTCAATTTCTTCCCAGAGAATCCGGCAGCATTCTTCGTAAATGCCTATCCAATCGCGTCCTCGCCCCCAATCAGGATGCCGTTGAAAATAGCGAGCAATCCCCTTAAGGATGGCAAGGTCGATCGTAAATAGCTTTTTCAATCCAGGTCGCTGGACTTTGACCACTACCTCTTCACCAGAGTGAAGCTGAGCGCGATGCACCTGACCAAGGCTAGCGGCGGCGATCGGGATTGGGTCAAAACTGCGATAGAGTTCGGGAACTGTCCTGCCGAAATCCTGGCGGATAATCGTTTCAACCTGCTCATAGCTGAATGCTGGAACCTTGTCTTGCAGTTTAGACAATTCTTCAACAAATTCTGACGGAAACAGATCAGCTCGTGTTGAAAACATTTGCCCCACTTTGATGAACGTGGGACCCAAATCTAGCAATGTCTCTCGAACCCAGATGGCTAGCGCCCGACGGCGTTTTGCCTTAGCTTCGTCAGTCATGCCGCCTGGATATGTCCAAGATTTCTTGTATGCCCACTGAGCCGTCAGCAATTTTAAGACAAATGCCCAAATATCAATAGAGCGGCGCTGTTTCGAGTAGTTTTCACGGCTCCAGCGATAGGCTTTGCTACTGTACGGCGTCGATCGCTCCCACTTTTGAGGAACTACTTGCGTATCATCATCCATAATAAACTCTGGATCACTCATCCCTTCTGGGTTGCGAGGATGATCGGTCAACATCACCTGACTCGGTTCTAAATCAGATAATGGGGTAAGGTCATCAGAAATAACAACCACTCGATCGCTTTATAAAATATTAAGGTTAACTAAATTTAGCGCGACTTAGCCTCTGGCGGAGGGACTACAAAGAGCGATTCCGGTATCGCAATAGTTCTGCTCTCAGTTGAGCCGTTTCTGCCCGCAAATCATCAATCATGGCTTGCAGATCGGTCTGAGAGTCAGTTGAGAATCCAGTTGCACCTGCTGGACGATCCTGCATGGCCATCTCTTCGGCTCGTTTAGCCCGTTCTAAAACTTGCTCAGTGAACTGTCGCAGCCACTCCCGTTGTTCCGCATCAAACCTGCCAAGTTCACTAAATGCCGTCGTCACAGCACTCTCCATCTGTTCTCCGATCGCCTCCGCAAACGCTCGACCCACAAAAAATGCGTGAACTAAAGGATTACTCATAAAGAAAGTTTACGTATTGTTCCGAAAAGATTATAACTCGCTTGCCTGGTCAGGAGTCGGGATAGAGAAAAGAGGAGGTAAATCTTGTGCAACAAATTCTTACTAAGCTGAACCCTATTCAATTTGCACGTACCAATCCTCAGTATCCTTGTGAGATGGGCATCTTGCCCGTCTACTTATTGCGGGATGAGCATCTTGCCCGTCCATTTAAGCAGACTCAAAGTGGAACAGATTGATAGATACACTCGCTATGAGGGTGAACTGCCGTTCGCCCCTACGAAATGCTGCATCATCGTTTTACGGACTGGCTTGAAACACACTGGGTAACGCCAGCCTACAGTGGGTGGCTGATGGGCGGATTGGCAATCTTCTTCTTCGGAGCCGCCACAAACACAATGGCAGGGTGGTTGTATGTAATTAGTGGAGTGATATTGGCGCTGTTAGTGGTTGCCGCTATCCTGCCAGACCGATCGCTCCGGGGAATCCAGATCCATCGGCAGCCGATCGCCCCAATTAGCGTGGGTGAATCCATTACGATCAGGGTGATGCTGGAGAATCAGACGAGTCAGGTGAAGACGTTACTTGAGGTACAGGATCGATTGCCTGCTGAGTTGAGTTCACCTGTGAAACGATCGATCGAGGTGATTTCTCCGCATGAAACCTATCGTTGGGTCTATCAGCAATTGGGCGATCGACGGGGGATTTATCGTTGGCATACAGTATTCCTCAGAACAGCATCCCCACTCGGACTGTTTTGGTGTCGGCGAAGTCAAGCGGTCAAAGCGATGGCGGTGGTTTATCCAACTGTGTTGCCCTTGAGCCAATGTCCGTTAGTGGATGAAATGGGGCAGGATGTCAACACTCAGGTCTTGAGTCACTCTCAATCTCATGCAGCCACAGAAGGCTTGACGCGCACCTTGCGCCCTTATCGGTGGGGAGACTCAATTCGGTTGGTTCACTGGCGGACGAGTGCCCGATATGGCGAACTGCGAGTGCGAGAGTTAGAAACTTACTCAGGTGGACAAGAGTTAGTCGTCAGTTTGGACAGTGCGGCAACGTGGGAATCAGATAATTTTGAGCAAGCCGTGGTAGCTGCCGCTTCGCTCTACTTTTATGCGCTTCGTCATTCATTACGAGTGAGCCTATGGACAGCCAGAACAGGAGCAGTGAGGGGCGATCGTCTTGTCCTTGAGACTCTGGCTGAGACTCAGTTTGGAGAAGAATCACTGTCTCCCCGTCTCCCCGAACTTCCCTTGCTCTGGCTGACTCAAAATCCTGAGAGCATTCACACCTTTCCTCAAGGCAGTCGTTGGCTCCTATGGCTCCAACCTGCCTCTGCCTCTGGTCGATCGTCTGCGAACACCGTGCCAAATTCCAACTATCCTGGTTTATTTATCCAACCGGATCACCCTTTGCAACTGCAACTCCAATCGCTTACAGAAGTATACTGACGAATCTAGATAAACTATAGATAACAATGCTGGATATGGATGAAGTTGCAGCCGAGTTTTGGCAAGGCGTTGAGGAATTCAACCAGGGACAGTTTTATGCCTGTCATGACACCTTAGAGGCAATTTGGATGGAGGCAACCGAGCCTCAGAGAACCTTCTATCAGGGCATTTTGCAAATTGCTGTGGCGCTTTATCACCTGAGTAATGAAAATGCGCGGGGAGCGATGATTTTGCTAGGAGAGGGAATTAATCGGTTGCGACGGTATCTACCTGACTATGCTGAGGTTGATGTTGTCAGTTTAATCAGCCAGAGTGCAGAGCTTTTAGCCACCCTCCAGCAAGCTCAACCTGAGCAGATTAAGGAGTTAGCAGCGCAGGTGCAGGGCAATTTTACAGAGGCAATGGAAATAAAACTGCCATCGATCGCCAAAGTCACTGTATCATAAGCCTGAATTTGCTTAGATTCGAGGTAGACACTGAGATAGAACCTGTGTCACGATAAAAAAACTTAAATTGTGCTGCATTTAACATCCATTATTTGAAACCTAAGTTTAGAAACTTAAGCGGGAGAATTGGCGTCTTAGAGAAGTGGGTAAACTTCATCCAGCTATTCTCCTTGTCTGTATATTTAAACGAACTCCTCAACCGTTAGAAAGCTAGAGATTTGAATCTATGATGTCTGTTTCCCAATCGCCTCACCTCACTCGATTCCGACGCCTCGGATTGACAGTCTTTTCTGTGTCTGTGCTGGTAGGCGCGATCGCTCCTGCCACTGCTCCAGAGTCGGCATTGGCTCAAGTCACCGACAGTGGACAAGCGATTACCTTGCGGGCGGATGTTCAGGAAGCAAACTCGGTCACTGGCGTGATTACAGCCCGTGGCAACGTGCAGATTAACTATCCAGCCCGACAGATTCAGGCAACATCGGTGCAGGCTCAATACTACACTCGTGAACGGCGAATTGTCCTGACTGGCGATGTGTTTATCTTGCAAGAGGGAAATAGTTTGCGAGGAGAAGTAGTGACTTATTTGATCGATGAAGGGCGATTCGTTGCGCTTCCGGATACGGGGCAACAAGTTGAGTCCATTTACATCGTCCAAGATCCACAGCCATCTCCGGCTTCCATTCCGACGACAGAGCAAACTCCTTATAACCCCAAACCGGAGTTTAAAACCCCCATTAGTCCTTAGTAGACTCTAGCAGACTCGGCGAGTAGGCTTAGTTTGAAATGGAACTGTCTCTGATACAATTTACACCGATTCCACCTGATACCGGCACCCGTGAGAGCGAACCTTGAAAATTGTGCTGGAGAATATTCATAAATCCTATGGCAGGCGCACTGTGGTCAATCGCGTCTACCTCTCGGTTTCCAGAGGAGAAGTGGTTGGGCTGCTGGGACCCAATGGCGCAGGCAAGACAACTACGTTCTACATTGCGACTGGGCTGGAAAAACCGGATCAAGGCAAGGTCTGGTTAGACGATCGCGATATTACGGCTCTGCCCATCTTTGAGCGTGCCCGTTTAGGAATTGGCTACCTCGCTCAAGAACCCAGCATTTTTCGTAATTTGAGCGTCCGAGATAATATCCTGCTCGTCCTTCAGCAGACCCATGTTCCTAATCACGAACACCCGGAACGATTACGCAAACTCTTGAAAGAATTTCACCTGGAGAAAGTAGCATCTACTCTAGGAAGCCGCATTTCCGGTGGAGAACGGCGTCGAACCGAAATTGCCAGGGCACTCGCGGCTGGACCCAACGGACCGAAATTCTTGTTTTTGGATGAGCCATTTGCAGGCATCGACCCGATCGCCGTTGCTGAAATTCAGGATATTATTGCTCAATTGCGCGATCGCCAAATGGGAATCTTGATCACCGACCACAACGTCCGAGAAACCCTGGCAATCATCGATCGAGCCTACATCATGCGCGATGGGCAGATCCTTGCCTCTGGCAGTGCCGAAGAGCTATATGCAAACCCACTCGTGCGTCAATACTATTTGGGCGACAGCTTTCAAGTTTGAAGTTTTGAGTTTTGAGGTTTAAGAGGATGTTTTATGAAGTGTTATTCCTTACCAGATTTGCCTCCCTAGCCTCCAATAGTTAGGGGTTTAGGAGGCGAATGCAGAACGCTTGATGCGTTTCAAATATCCTCTAAATGACATCAAAACTCAAAACTTAAAACTCAAAACTCAAAACTCTCTCTAACCCCTCATACCCTGTAATTGCCCATGACTGCCATCTCAAAGCCTTCTCGTCCCTTCTCAGACTGGTCACTGCGGCTGTCTGTGATGGATCGCTACTTGGGAGTAGAATTAATTCCACCATTTTTGTTTGGTGTCGGGATTTTTTCGTCTCTAGGCGTATCCATTGGCGCGTTGTTTGAGTTAATTCGGCAGGTAACGGATGCTGGGTTGCCGTTATCGATCGCCTTCAAAGTGTTGCTCCTCAAGCTTCCTGAATATGTCGCTTATGCGTTCCCTGTCTCTGCGCTGTTGGCAACGTTGATGACCTATAGTCGTCTGTCAAGTGATAGTGAGTTGACGGCTCTAAAAGCCTGTGGAGTCAGCGTTTATCGGCTAATTGTTCCGGCGATCGCCCTCTGTCTGGTTGTGACTGGGCTGACATTCGCTTTCAATGAACTGGTCGTTCCGACAGCCAATTATCAGGCAACTCTGACACTCCAAGAAGCCTTGGATGAAGACGAACCACCGTTTCAGGAGCGAAACATTCTTTATCAAGAATTTGAAAAGATCGCGGAGGAAGACGGCGATCGCGAGGAAGTGCTGTCGCGCCTGTTTTATGCCAAAGAGTTTGATGGCAACCAGATGAAAGGGCTGACCGTCTTAGATTTTTCACGAGAAGGACTTGACCAAATCGTCAGTGCAAAATCAGCCGTCTGGAATAGTGGTCAAAAAACCTGGGATTTCTTTGACGGGACGATTTATGTTGTATCGGCTGATGGCACATTTCGTAACATTGTCAAGTTTCAAAGTCAGCAACTTCAACTACCACGGGCACCATTAGATCTGGCATCCCAAAAGCGGGATTACAACGAAATGAACGTAGCTCAGTCATTGGACTATCTTGATTTGCTCCAGCAGGGCGGCAGTGAAGATAAGATTCAAAAACTCAAAGTCCGCATTCAACAGAAAGTGGCACTCCCGTTTGCCTGTCTCGTGTTTGGTTTGGTTGGGGCTATATTAGGGAGCCGTTTAGAGCGTTCTGGTCGATCGACCGGATTTGCAATCACGCTGCTGATTGTCTTTGGCTATTATGTACTGGTATCCGTCAGTCAAGCGATCGCCCAACTCGGTTTCATTCCCCCGGTTCTAGGCGGCTGGTTTCCCAACATCGTTGGGTTAGGCATTGCAGGATGGCTATTAGCGCGATCGTCAAAATAGGTTTAAGTGTGAGGTTATAAGGTAAATAGCACACTCAAACCCAAGGTTTCTGTCAATCCCTTATCCCTTATCCTTCATCCTTTATCCTTCCATCCTCCCTTCACCCCTGCTTCATTCTCGTTGCACGTTCTATGTCATCAGACCTCTCTAGAATGAGAGAAGGGGACATGTGATCAATGTCAGATTCTAGATTGCCAGCATCAATTCGATATCTCAAGGCACGACTGAGTGTTTTAAGGCGACCGATGGTCTGGGGAGCAGCATCAATTCTGCTGTTTGCCGTGTTTTTGCTGTCTGAATACTGGAACCAGTTAGAGCAATTTGCTCAAGATGAGAGCAGTGCTTCATCCTTGAAAACCAACAACCCGTCCCAATTTACTCCCCTCGATCCACCCTTCTCTGTGACAGAGGACACCCTGCCAGACTTGTTCAATCTAGACGCGATGGTGAATCCAAATGATCTTAATGCGATCGATCCCGTTTCGCTGCCGCCTCTGCTGACACCAGAGTCCTCCACAGGATCTACAACAGAACCGTCTACCTTCTTCAATCCCTTCGTCTCATCTAGGCAAGATACGCCACAACATCTTGATTTGTCTGGTGTGCAAGGACTATTGCCAACGAGCAGGATTTTGACTCCTCCTGAACTGAGTTCTCCGAATCCAGCCCAACCGAGTAGCCTAACGGCAGTCAGTCCGCTTCAGGCAGCCCTCGATCGCAATGCTAATTTATCATCCAGTCGCCAGTCGATCGCCTCCACTACACCTGATCCATCATTCTCTCCCGATTCAACACCGCTCACTATTCCAGGAACGAATGAATCGCTGCCACCTACGACGAATCCTCAACCGTCCTATTCACCTGAACTGCCGCAGCAGATCTATCCTGAACTGACAGTGCCGCAGCCCATTTATATTCCTCGTACCTCTCCTCCACCCGGTACTACAGGCTACACGCTGCCTCCAGTATTGGCTCCCACGATCACAAGTTCCTCCGATAACAGTGATAGCCTGAACCTAATCCAACCTCAACCATTACCAGGAGTACAGGCTCCGCCACAAGTTAATCTTTCCACCCCGGCTCCCCAGGTGAATCAAGGATTCTACAGTCCAAATGTTCAAGTTCAGACTCCTCAAACTGAACCACCCCCCTTCTCAACTCCGCGAACGGCTCCCGGAACCTACATTGGCGGTGGAGAAATTAATACTTTCTCAAATCCTTAGCTTTGAGGCATAGGTGCAGGGTATGCCCTAGTAAGGGCGGCTTTGCAAATCGCCTCCGCAGATCTCTATGCCCTGACCGCTGTAAACCAACGTGAGTTCGATGGATTCGCTTTAACCCCTCTCCAAACCTCTCCTCGCACCAGGGAAAGGCTTTAAAAGCCGATTTTTTGTTGCTCCTCCCTCGCTTTGCGGGAGAGGAAGGTTGGGAGGGAGAGGTCTGTCGAACTCACGTTAAACAGCGAGTTATAGCAGTAGCCAGCATGGTTAGGACATTGCCAAAGGCTGAAAGGCAAACGATCAATCAATCCTGACTCAGCACTCAGTCCTCAGAACTCAGCACTTAGCTATATGCGCTAAATCTCACCACCAAAGCGTTTGATGATTGCTGTCGCAAACTCTGAACATTTGAGTGGTGGTTCAACTGGAGGTTCCATGAGACGGGCAAGATCATAGGTGACTTCTCGATTCGAGATGGCGATACCAATCCCTTCTTTAATCAAATCAGCCGCTTCTTGCCAGCCCAGATATTCCAGCATCATGACGCCGGAAAGGATAACAGAACCTGGATTAATCCGATCGAGTCCTGCATGTTTGGGAGCAGTACCGTGAGTGGCTTCAAAGATGGCACATGCATCCCCGATGTTTGCGCCAGGCCCCATGCCCAAGCCGCCTACGATCGCCGCCGCCGCATCAGACAGGTAATCACCATTCAGGTTCATGGTTGCCAGGATAGAGTATTCGTCCGGGCGAGTTTGGATCTGCTGGAAGATGCTATCGGCAATGCGATCGTTCACCATCACCTTCTCTTTCCACTGTCCGTTGCCGTGGGTAGAGCCGATCGAGTCTAAAACAGATTGCACTTCCTGGCAGATTTTTTCCTTCTTCTCAACAGTGAGGGTATTGTATCCTGGTTCAATTTGACGAGCGTTATCCTCAATGCTCAAATCAGGATTTTTCTCTTTGTTATCGAGAATCCAAGACTCTTGCTCGGTGATGCACTCGTTGCGGAATTCGCTGGTTGCCAGTTCATAGCCCCAATCCCGAAATGCCCCTTCGGTATACTTCATGATGTTGCCTTTGTGAACCAGCGTCACCATTTGCTTGGTTTTGGGCAATCGCAATGCATGACGAATTGCCCGACGCACTAACCGTTGGGAGCCTTTTTTACTAATTGGCTTGATGCCAATCCCAGAATCGAGCGGGATCTGTTTCTTACCGTGTTCGGGAGTCGCTGGAATGAGGTCTTCGTTGAGGATTTTGATTAAGCGATCGGCAATCTCCGTTCCCTGCCGCCACTCAATTCCCAGGTAGATATCCTCAGTGTTTTCCCGGTAGACAATCACATCTAGCTTTTCTGGGGTTTTGTGAGGAGAGGGAGTTCCCGCATAATATTTGCAGGGACGAATGCAGGCATAAAGGTCAAAAATCTGCCGGAGAGCAACATTGAGCGATCGAATACCACCACCAATCGGAGTGGTCAAGGGACCTTTGATCGCCACACCATACTCCCGAATCGCTGTCAGTGTATCCTCTGGAAGGTATTGGTATGTCCCATAGACTTCGCAAGCTTCATCACCTGCATAGATCTTAAACCAGACAATTTTCCGCTTACCCCCATAGGCTTTTGCAACTGCCGCATCAAAAACGCGCTGAGCCGCAAACCAAATATCGACACCTGTGCCATCGCCGCGAATGAAGGGAATAATAGGATCATCAGGGACGATCGGTTCACCATTCTCAATGGTGATGCGCGATCCGGTTGTGGGGGGAGTAATTTTCTCATACATACCTGCGACAACTCCTATGTTGATGTAGTGCAATAGTTTAGACAGTAGATTAGCGGATCTGTGGATCGAGACTGATTCGCCTTAAACAAAACTGCAAAAAATCGTAAATTCTCTAGATTTACGATTTCACTTGACTAATAAGCAGTGCTAGTAAGCAGTCATTACTCCTAGCCATTGAGAGAATTCTGTATCTTCAGGGATGAAAATGGAACTGGCTCAGGCTAGGTTCATGTAGTGTTAACTTGCGTTATGAGATAGGCTGTTTGCTAGAATCTAAAATCTTTCAGAAGAAACCCTCTAGCCTTTCTAATTTCTTATGATTCAAGAAAAACCGTATCCATAACACGATCGAAGGGTTGCGTGAGAGCTAATGAAAAGGATTTTAATTGTTGATGATGACATTACCCTGAAGACCGCTCTGATCCGCTACCTGCAAAATCGGGGCTACTTGGTTCAAGAGGCTAGTTCTGGTGCAGAAGCCCTAGCCCTGTTTGAACAGAATCCGCCTGATCTCGTGGTGTCAGACGTGATGATGCCAGAGATGGACGGATTAGAATTTTGTCGTCGCCTCCGTGCCACCCGATCGGGTCAGCTTGTCCCATTCATCTTCCTATCTGGGCGCAAAGACGTAGACGATCGCATCCAGGGGCACCAGATGGGAGCCGATGACTACCTGATCAAACCCTTTGAACCTAAAGAATTAATTGCGAAAATTGAAGCGCAATTGGAGCGATCGCGCCGCATTCACTCTGAAATCATCCGCTTGATGCAGTCTCAAGACACTACCTCCGCATCCAGCACTCCTGCCCCTACTACCGAACTTAACCCCCTGCCTCTTACACCAGCCGAAGAAAAAGTCTTCTGGGAAGTGATCCAGGGATTTACCAACAAACAAATTGGCGATCGGCTCTTCGTCAGCCCTCGCACCGTCCAGACTCACCTCAGTAATATCCTCAGCAAACTCCAACTCGAAAGCCGATCTCAGCTAATCCGGTATGCCTTCGAGCGGGGATATCGTCCGCCAGTGCAGAAGGAAGAGTGAGGAAGTGAGGGAGTGAGGGAGTAATGATTCCTGGTATTTACACACTTACTGAGCTACAGCAAAGAATCGCCTCTAACCCTGACCAGTGGCGACCGTTAGTGTTTACAAATGGTTGTTTTGATTTGATTCATGCGGGGCATGTGCGATATTTGCAAGTGGCGAGAGGGTTGGGGCGATCGCTTGTTGTCGGCTTAAACAGCGATGAGTCGGTGCGAATGCTCAAGCCTGCGGCTTCTGGTTTTCCAGCCCGACCAATTATTCTAGAGTCACAACGAGCAGAAGTCTTGGCAGCATTAAAGCCAGTGGATGCTGTCGTCATTTTTGCTGAACCCACGGCAATACATCTGATTGAAGCACTTCAACCCGATATTTACGTCAAAGGCGGCGATTATAGCCTAAATACACTCCCTGAGACTCCAGCTATTCAAGCGTATGGAGGTCAGATTGAACTTATCAACATTGAAGTGCCAAGCTCTACAACGGCAATTATCAAGCGAATCTTAGGGAAATGAGCATTAGGTGAGCCATTCAAAAGAGGACGGATAGCTATAAAGTGAGAATTGTGCTTACAGTCAATGCTCTTTTGATAAGCCTGTTTCCATGCCTGATATCCCGACTTCTAACCTTAGTTCTCCTGATCCAACCGCTTCGGAGCAGGATATTGCAGCCTTCATGAACGATTGGCTGAATCGCTTGAAATCAGAATCTACCCGTAACCAACTGCAATTGGTACAGCAAATTGCCCAGTTAGGGGATGTTGGACTGGAGGCACTGATGAGCTTTCTGCTAGAGCGACAGTCTAGCCCAACAGGACTGATTGACGGTAAGGTGTATCAAATTTTACTGGTAGCGAATACGTCCGAAACAAAGGATTTTCTTCACCGTCATTTTCCGCAAGGGGTTGTCCTGTTACGGTCGGAACGTAACATCGACTACGCTCTGCTGCAAACCCTGTTAGTCCAACAAGATTTTGAGGCTGCCGATCGCCTTACTCTTGAAAAACTCTGTGAACTCGTCGGAACACCTGCTCTCCAGCGCAAATGGCTTTATTTCAGCGAGGTCGAGCAATTCCCGGCGATCGACCTACAAACGATAAATACTCTTTGGCTTGTTTATTCTGAAGGACGATTCGGATATTCTGTGCAGCGAGAAATTTGGCTCAGTCTTGGTAGAGATTGGGATAAACTCTGGACACAAATTGGTTGGAAATCTGGCAACAATTGGACACGGTATCCTCAAGAATTCACCTGGGATTTAAGTGCCCCCAAAGGTCATTTACCCCTGTCAAATCAACTGCGAGGAGTGCGAGTTATTAATTCTCTTCTCTCTCATTCTGCCTGGAACTAATTTTTTGGTCGGGTAATGGATGCACCAGAAACGCATATTCTTTAACAATTTGATTTCCCAGTAAATGCTCCTGGATAATCCGTTCGATCACATCTGGAGTTACGTTGTGATACCAAACCCCGTCTGGATATACCACAAGAATGGGACCTTGCTGACAGATTCGTAGACAGTTCGCTTTCGTCCGAAAAATGCAGCTCGGGCGATCGTTGGTTGGTTGATCTAATTTGAGTTCTTTGAGTCGCCGTTTGAGATAATCCCAAGCCACTAGACTATCGGCTTTGTCACAGCATTTAGGGACGGTTTGATCGGCACAAATGAAGAGGTGTCGCTGGATTTGAGGTAATCCTAGGGCTACAGTACAAGCTTGAAGAGTGTTAGAAGCCGAAATATCGTAATCAGGAGCCATAGAAGCAACCTTATACAAAGTAGAAGGTAAAAGGCAAAAACGCGATGTGCAACTTTATGACCACAAGCCTTGAGTTCTTGTGGGGATGAGCGTCTCGCCCGGTTCTTACGGAAATCCCGGTTATCACTGTTTTCGATCGACTGAAATACATTTTGCAGGGTGGAAAAACTTTCGCTTCCACAGAGATGTATTTCATTCACGTAGGACAGGCTATAACGTTATGGGATTTGCGGAACTTTTGAGACTTGAGAGATCTCTGAACATAATAGTCCGCTAATTCCGCATATGGTGTTATGGGAGTATTCTCAATGGTGTGGAAGTGAGGATGTGATAATGAAAACCGCCGTCATTCATGAATGGCTGGTGACATATGCTGGCTCAGAACGAGTCATAGAGCAGATTTTGGCACTTTATCCAGAAGCCGATCTGTTCAGTCTAGTCGAATTTTTGCCGGAAGAACTCAAAAGTTTTATCCAACACAAACCTGTCCAAACGTCGTTTCTTCAGCATCTTCCGTTTGCAAATCCCAGGTTTCGCCAATATTTACCGTTGATGCCCTTGGCGATCGAACAATTTGACCTCTCTGGCTATGACTTGATTCTCTCCAGTAATCATGCCGTTGCGAAAGGGGTCTTGACTCGCGCTGACCAACTGCATATCTGCTATGTACATACGCCTGTCCGCTATGCCTGGGACTTGCAGCAGCAGTATATGCAAGGCTCCCAATTGCGCGGCTTACGAAAACTAGTGGCACAGCCCGTCCTGCATTATTTAAGACTGTGGGATTTGGCAACCGCCAACCGGGTAGATTATTTTGTTGCCAATTCGCAATTTGTAGCGCGTCGAGTTTGGAAAACCTATCGTCGTCCAGCACGGGTGATTTATCCGCCTGTCAATGTGGCGCGATTTCAGTTGAACGATCGCCGCGAAGAGTTTTACTTTACCCTTTCCCGATTCGTCCCCTATAAGCGTGTGGATCTGATTGTGTCCGCCTTTAATCGATTGGGGTTGCCGTTGGTCATTATTGGGGATGGCTCAGAGTGGAGGCGAGTGAAGGCGATCGCTAAATCCAATATCCAACTTTTGGGACAGCAACCTGACAGTGTAGTGATTAACTACATGCAGCGATGTAAAGCTTTTGTCTATGCAGCCGCTGAAGATTTTGGCATTACTCTAGTCGAGGCTCAAGCCACAGGTGCGCCCGTGATCACTTACGGAAAAGGGGGCGCAGTAGAGTCCATCATCCCAGAGAAAACGGGATTGTTTTTCTCGGAACAAACCGTAGAAAGCCTAATGGACGCTGTGAAACTTTTTGAGTCAAACGCCTTTCTATTTAACCCAGAGCATCTCCGCCAAAATGCTGAGCGATTTTCGCCAGACCACTTTCGACATCAATTTTTTCAATTTGTCGAACAAAAATGGTCAGCATTTCAACGAAGGAACGGCACGAATGGCATACAGTATTAGCGTGAGGAGAATGCGTTTGCAATGCAACTTAACCGAACGTTACAGCCTGCCATCTCGGCTTTGAGTGTTTCTACCCGATCGTGGCCAACCTTTGTCTTGATGATTGGCGCAGACTTGATTGCCCTCGGTCTGGCTGGATTCATCAGTGTTTATACCCTTTATTCCCTAGAAGGACAATTTCATCCATCGCTTTATTGGCAACTCGCACCGCTCTTAAGTTTGCTCATCCTTGCCTACGCTACGGTAGGGCTGTATCCAGGGGTAGCCATTAGTCCGGTGGATGAATTGCGCTGGACGACCTTAACCACGACGCTCATGTATCTGGCGTTAGCCACCGTTTTGTTCCTCCGTCGCGAAGGAGAAGTGTATTCTCGCGGTGTTTTTCTCATGGCGTGGGCATTGTCGATCGTCCTTGTTCTGATTGGGCGGGCGGTAGTACGATCGTTATTTGCCTCCAAACGCTGGTGGGGCTATCCTGTGATGGTGTTGGGAGCCGGACAAACAGGCGATATGGTAATTCGCAATCTCAAGCGGCGTCCTCGCATCGGACTCAAGCCTGTGATGGTTTTAGATGACGACCCAGCAAAACACGGATGGCTGCATGGAGTTCCGGTTCTGGGAGGCGTAGAACTTGCTCCAGAATTGGCACAACGGCGGGGAATTCCTTATGCGATCGTCGCGATGCCTGGAGTCCCGCGAAACCGGTTACTGAGCTTACTAGAACGCTACGGGAATTCATTTGCTCATCTGCTCATCATTCCAGACTTATTTGAGTTCGCTAGCCTCTGGGTTTCCGCAAAAGACATGGGCGGCATCTTAGGATTGGAAGTTCGGCAACAACTCCTGCTTCCGGGTCCGCGCCTGACTAAATTCCTGATCGATCTTGCTGCTACTCTGATCGGTGGATTGATTGTTTTGCCATTGATTGGCTTGATTGCCATCCTGATTTGTCTAGATTCACCAGGACCTATTCTTTACAGCCATACGCGAATTGGGCAAGGCGGACATCACTTCAAAGCCTGGAAGTTTCGCACAATGGTCAAAGGAGCCGAGAACCGCCTGCAAGTCTATCTCGACACACATCCAGAGCTAAGAGAGGGCTGGGAGCGCGATCGCAAACTTCGTCATGATCCGCGTGTCACTCGTGTCGGGCGGTTTCTGCGACGCACCAGTCTCGACGAACTCCCCCAACTTTGGAATATCCTGCGAGGCGAAATGAGCCTAGTGGGACCACGACCGATTGTTGATGAGGAAGTCGAACTGTATGGTGACAAATTTGAACTCTACAAAAAAGTGATTCCGGGATTAACTGGGCTATGGCAGGTGTCTGGGCGAAACAACATCACATATGCCGAACGAGTTAGCTTGGATGCCTATTATGTGCGAAATTGGTCAGTTTGGCTTGATCTCTATATTCTGCTACGAACGATTTTGGTCGTCATCACGGGTGAGGGAGCCTATTAATCAATCTGTTGTAGGGGCACGGTAATGAAGTTTAAGAAAATCATCAGGTCATGCTCTTGTGGGACGGGCGGGCAAGATGCCCTCCTGCCTTGAGCGAGTTTTATAGCTAAGTGCTGAGTGCTGAGTTCTGAGTGCTGAGTCAGGATGGATTGACCGTTTGCCTTTCAGCCTTGGGCAATGTCCTAACCACGCTGGCTACTGCTATAGCTTTAATGATTTAGTGTGACAAGCAAATTCGTCAGAAGCACGGAACTCGCAAAGGCTTCTTTCAAGACATCCTCAGCCTTACCAAGTATTTCCTGTTCACCCGTTGGCAGCATTTGATTAACTTTATGCTCTCGGATTCAGACCCTTCGCTGGCAACTGACTCCTTCTAAATTTTTGAATTTGGAAATTGCTGGAAAAAGCCAGCAATTCTCAGTATGGTGAAAAGATGTTCAAGCCGTGGAAATGCCTGTATTGTAAAAACATCTGAGAGAACCAAGAGAGCCAGAACCATTGCAAGAGCGGGGTTTATTTGACACGATAGTCGGT
>JAAUSF010000161.1 GCA_012033255.1 Cyanobacteria bacterium RU_5_0 | reverse complement strand
GTTCACAATACTCATCGACGAATTGCAGCGTTGGACGAGCTGCACGAGGCGTAACCATACCCTTCAAAATCACAACAGGAACATCATCTCTATTATATTTATTCCTCGCTAGAAGGATGGAAGAGGGTTAGGTTCACGCACCTGTGATTGGGAAGACCTTAAGAGAGGATTAGAGCCGGATCAGTGTTATTACATTCAGAATGAAGCAGTGGTGAGAGATGTTGAGCAAATTGATTTAGCTCATTTCCCACCCCCCGATCTGGCAGTTGAAGTAGATATTACCAGTAGTTCACTCGATCGATTTTCAATTTATACCGATCTGGGAGTTCTAGAAATCTGGCGCTACGACGGGCGATCGCTGACCATTTACCATTTATACGAAGGTCAGTACAAAATCTGTGATCAAAGCGTTGCCTTGCCCTTGCTGAAAGCAAATGATATTACCCGGTTTCTTGAACTGCGATTCCCCAAACAAGAGATGCAATCAGCCGTGGGCGAAAACAGTTTAGTCAAGCAGTTTCGACAATGGCTCAGAAGCCAGCAGGCTAATTGATAGGGAAGGACTTTGCTCTGTAGGATCTCGGTGTCATGCCTGTAAACTGCCGAAACTGTTTGCTCAAATGGCTGTGGCTGTTGAACCCACACAGAAAAGCAATGTCCATAATCGATCGATCGGTTTGTTTCAACAATTGCTTTGCCCGTTCGATGCGTTGCTGGAGCAAATACTGGTAGGGAGTCGTATCGATCGCCTGCTTGAATTGATGGCTGAAATGAAATTGACTCATATCCAACAAAGCCGCTAAATCTGCAAGCTTGATGTCTTGATCCAGATGGTCGTTGATGTAGTCCAAAACTTGCAGAAGTTGACGCTCAGGTAAGCCACCCTCATAAACCGAAAGCCGAGGTTTGGTAGCTGCGTATTGTCTGAGCAAATGCACTGCCAGGACATTTGCCAGCGACTCAATATAAAGCCTTCCGCCTAGATTTTCCTGTTTGAGTTCAGTGAGCAGCATCATCCCGATCGCTTCAATCTGTGGATCGCGAGTCCGAAATTCGGGGAGTAATTCAAGCTGATCTGAATTCATCGCCAGCGCTTCTCTGGCAACGCTTTGAATAAACCGAGACGCAATCCGAATCTGCAAGTAGTGATCCTCTCCATCCCAACGGGCAAAAAACGGCATCTTGGCAGGCGTAATGGAAATGTCGCCTTTCCCATACAGGCTTGTGTGAGTTTTGTCTCCCTTAATTTGCAGAAAGCGCACTGGACGGGGTGCAAGCGACAGACAAATCGCGTGTTCATCGCTGTAATGAGTTTTTCCTTCCCCTGATGGGTGTTGGAATTGTTCGACCAAAATGTTTTCCCAACCCTGGTTTTGACTAGACAAGAAAGGCAAGCAGGCAAATTCAGTTTGAGGGGTGATGGGAGTCTTCATGATGCAAACCCAATGCTTCTAGTTTCGATTGTATTTACTTTCGGGTAACTTCCGCCGCGATTTTGAATTTTGGATTTTGGGTGCGGTTTAATCCAGAATCGTCCATCTAAAATCCAAAATCGATTGATCGCAAGATTTTGATAGTTACACAGGAATTAGATAGCTGAGCATGGGTGGTTCTCCTAAGCTGAAATGAAATGGTGATTGATCAGGAGGAGCCGGGACACATCTGCTCATCTTGGTCATTACACACTTTAGGCACACGGAGCGCACAAAATGGTTGAAGCATCAGTGATCGGTTTAGGAACTGAGCATGAGTGGATTGTTTAAAAGGAGTTAACCAATGCAACGAGTACTGTTTTACGGTGTACAACAGAGCAGGGCATGTGACTTTGGAAGAACTGCGATCGCGTCTGGTTGCCCAGTAGCGTCAACAAACTCATCAGGGGAAACTTGTCACAACGAATGATGTTGTTCATGTTGAAAACGATGAGTATGGCGGGCACAAGTTAGCAGACTCGATCGCAAACGCTCGTGCCAAAATCATTGAGCTAGTTGCCGCTTAGGGTTGGGAAAATTCTCACATCATGCGAAAAACCAATGAGGGTTGGTGCTTTGCTGTTTTGATTCTATGGTCTGATATAGCGATAGCCCTATTAGTTAGGACATTTTTGTGGGGCGGCGAAGCCGCCCCACAAAAATGTCCCTGTCCTAACTTAGCTGACTACAGCTATAAATTGCATTCAGTGAGTTGGGTCGTTGGGCGATATCGTCCACAGGAGGCTTTATGACAACTGTTGACCACTTGTTTTTCGCATTGAAACTTTTCTCCGCATTGGGCTGCGGGCTAGTGGCGGGAATCTTCTTCGCGTTCTCGACCTTCGTGATGAGTGCTCTTGCCCGACTTCAGCCACCACAGGGCATTGCTGCCATGCAATCGATCAATATCACGGTAATCAATCCGTGGTTTATGACGGCGTTTCTCGGAACAGGCATGGCTTGCGTTCTTCTGACTGCCTCCTCGCTGCTCAAGTGGCATCAATCTGGTGCCGCCTACCTGCTTGTTGGCAGCCTGCTTTACCTCGTTGGCACAATCGGAGTGACGATCGCCTTCAACGTGCCGCTGAACGATGCGCTGGCGATCGTCAAACCAGACAGCACTGAGGGCGCAACTCTATGGGCTAGCTACCTGACCAATTGGACAATCTGGAATCACGTTCGGACAGTAGCGGCGCTGGCAGCAGCAGCATTGCTCACGATCGCGCTCTGACCAGAACTCAGCACTTAGCTATACAGCTTTGAAATGTATCAAAGAGCCGTTGAGTTTGAGTAAGTTGCCCTAAAAGGAAGTTGTACTGTGAAGCACGTTTGAAGGTCATAACTTGTCACCTGAATAGAACCATTTAAGCTTTCAACGATTCTTTTAACGAGTGCCAATCCTAAGCCTGTTCCACCTTGCTTCCAGCGATCGCCATTAGAAACACGATAAAACTTATCGAAGATACGGTCTTGTTCTTCAAGAGAAATTTCAACGCCTGTGTTGGTAACACTGAATTGAAAAATATTGAAACTAGGGTGGAAATTTACGGACAGTGTAATTTCCTCGCCAGGTGGGGTGTATTTGCAGGCGTTGTGCAGCAATTCGCTCAGAATCCGATTCAGACTATTCGGGTGGGAGTCGATGGGTGACAAATCAGGAGCGAGATGAAACTGTAGATTTTGCTGACGTTGCTGTGCCCGTTCTAGGAAGGGCTGAATCAGGTGAGGTAGCCACTCCTTCAGATCAATCGGAACTAAATCAACAGGTTGATCACCAACCTCCAAGCGCTGTAGGTCAAGTAAATCATTAATTAAGTTGATTTCCTGGTCGCACTCAGCTTTGATAATTTGAAGATAGGTTAGACCCTTAGCATAGTTTGGATTCTGGAGTACTGTATCACCGTATTGTTCTTTTACCTGAGATGCCAAATTGTCAAGCAGTTGAACGGCTATCTGGATATTCGCCATTGGCGATCGCAACTCATGAGAGACCGTACTCAGAAAATCATCTTTGAGTTGGTTGAGGCGTTCTAGTTCTTTGACTTGAGCCTGGGCGGCTTGATGCAACCGGGCTTGTCGAATAGCGATCGCACATTGATTTGCAACTTGCTTAACCAAGCGGGTCTCTAAATCATCTAGTGTTCGTTGTGCTTTGCAAGTGAGCCGAATATCACCAATGGGCTGTTTTTCGTACTTAATTGGAAACACAAATATAGCCGTTTGTCTTTTTGATGAAGACACGACAAGGGGACAAAACTGAGTGGAAACCCCCTGAAGCACTTGCTGGTAAATCTCAGCGCATATATCCATCTGAAACACATGATTTTGATATGAGATCGAGTTGGTCGTGTGTTCATAACGAACGCTAGAAACATGCTTCTCGTAGTCATAGAACCCAGCATTACAGCGAATTGTGTTGAGGGCTGACGCTAGCTCATCTACAGCCGTTTGCATAATTTGAGTTTCGTCTAACGAATCCCGTACTCGATCGGTAATTCGCTTTAACGTGGCTTCTAATGCTAAAGCTCTTTGAATCTGAGTAGCGCGGTCTTCAGACGCAATGCTACAGATTTTAGTGTGCTGTTCTAGCGCTGCATTAGTCTGTTGCAGTTGTCGGACTAATTGGGATTGCTGCGTTATCCTTAACACCTTTTGCCGTAAGATTGTCGGATGAATCGGCTTGGTGACATAATCGATCGCTCCGGCAGCAAACGCGCGATCGACCGACTCTGGATCATCAAGGTTTGTCACCATCATAATTGCAGGCTGATTACTATATAGAGCGTGAATCTGTTGACAGCAAGTGAATCCATCCATAACAGGCATTAACCCATCCAGTAATACAACCTCTGGCTGAAAGTGCTGATAGGCTTCCAGGGCTTGTCTACCATTCTCAGCTTCAATGACTTGATACCCTTCCCGCTCCATGATCTGTCGCAATAGAATACGCATTCCTCTGTCGTCGTCTACTACCAGCACCAGGGAAGTTTTAGGATTCTGTGAGAGGTTAGAGTTTACAGAGCTAGACATGGTTCGTAGTGCAGTATTTTGCATGGAAAATTGACCTCTATAAATAGGGGAAGGCTTTTTTTCGGTGGTGGAGCCGCCGTTGACTAGAGTGACTTATTTTGCAAGTAGTCAACAATTGGTCGAGGATCTTGAATGTTGAGAACTTGGCTCTGAGCGAACAAAGCCAACTTTGCGGCTTCACTCACTTCAAATTCTTGACTTGCATTAACGTAAAAATCTTGACCTTGTACAAATCCCAAATTTGTGAGCCGATCGGATAGCTCTTGAGTAACAATTTGGGTGACATTGACTTCGGGTTGCAAACACTCAGGATGGTCTAAAAGCCAGCAAATAGTGGTAGGAGCAGAGCTAACAAGTTCAATAACAGCAGTCGTGAGAATATTTCTGATACTGATCGGGCTGGGAATGTAGGTCAAGCAGTCTTTGAGCATGGAAATCGATCTGAGATTTCGAGTTTGCAGCAGTCCAACAGCGACACGGACGCATCGCTCTCGTTCATCAGGGGTTGCCATAACAGAGAAAGTCGTTTTGAGTTTGCACAATTCACATCCAAGCGTTTAGGCATAAGCTTTTTCTTGGTTAGCTTGACCCTAAACAAAATGTTTGGAGGATTTGTGAATGCAGAAAACTTCAAAGATTAAAATTTTCTTTACCAGTTCAACAACGATCGCATTTGCTTCACCAAATCAGGAGCCTTAAAGGGTTTGGTGATAACTCCAGCGATCGGAAGTTCAGCAAACTGGCGTTGTTCGCTGGTTTGGGCTTTAGCCGTCAGTAGAATTGTGGGAATGGCTTGTAGCTCAGGAGTTGCCTGCATTTGCTGAAACGTAGCAATACCGTCCATTCCGGGCATCATCACATCAAGTAGAATTGCATCGGGCTGCTCGGCTGCGGCGATCGTCAACCCTTCCTGACCTGATGCGGCAGCCAAGACTTCCCATCCGGCGATCGCTTTGAGGGCAATCTCCACAATCTTGCGAATGCCCTGTTCGTCGTCAATGATCAACACGCGCTTGGTAGTCATCGCTAACTTCCTCCAGGATTGAAATCATGAGATTGGAATAATGAAGCAGAAACTACTGCCCTGGTCTAATATGCTCTCTGCCCAAATGCGCCCGCCATGTTGTTCTACGATACTGCGGCAGATCGCCAACCCCAAGCCAGTACCACCCTTTTTGCGAGAATCAGAGGCATCCACTTGTTGAAATCGTTCAAAGATGCTTTCTAACTTATTAGCAGGAATGCCGCGCCCTTGATCTTTGACAGTGAAGAGAATGTAGGGAGTGGGGAGTGGGGAGTAGGGAGTAGAGGAATGTTCTACGGTTAGCCAAACTGTACTTCCAGGCTCCGAAAACTTGATGGCATTGCTGAGGAGATTGATCAGGATTTGTAGGAGGCGATCGGGGTCAGCATTAATCTCAAAGGCACTGGATGTGACATTAAGAGCGATGCTTGCCTGGTTCGCCATTTCTTGCATCTGATCAACGGCAATAGCGATGAGGTCAGCCGTATTGCAAAGCCGTTTTTCCAGACGAATTTTGCCAGACTCTAGCCGCTCTAAATCTAAAATATCGTTGACCAGACGCACCAGACGATCGACCCCATCGCTAGCAATTTGAATAATGGTTTCGCCTTCTTCAGAGATTGGATTAATAATTTTCTCAACCAGCAAACTGAGGGCCGCTTGCATCGAAGTGAGTGGTGTTCTCAGTTCGTGACTGACGATCGAGATGAATTCAGACTTCATCTGATCGATCTCGCGCTGTTGGGTAATATCTTCGATCGTGCCCATGTAGGCGATCGGGGTTTCATCTGCTTCTAGAATCGGCACGATTTGCACTCGCCCATAGCGGCGAACCGTCCCATCTTTGCGGACATAACGGACTTCCTCATATACGCTGCCTTTCTGCTCAAGTGCGTTACTCGTCCAATCGTTCAACAAGGTTTGCAAATCATCTGGATGAACAAAGCGCGACCAACCCTCTCCTAAAGCTTCTTCAAAGCTGTAGCCACAAATCTCCTGAGCACGAGGATTGGTGTAGACATTTTGCCCCTCAGCATTCGCCATAAACACCCCAATCGGAGACGACTCGCTAAGGGAACGAAACTTAGCTTCACTGGCTTTAAATGCGGCTTCAGCCTGTTTGAGTGGGCTAATATCCCATCCTTCAACCGTCAAGAACATGACTTGACCCGCCGCATTCTTCACCGCTTTGACTCGAATGTCATGGGTCACGAAGCTGCCATCGGGCATTCGCAGCAAACTGCCGTCTTGAGCATGAATGTCCATCTCAAGGCGCACCACTTCCCCTGCCAGGGCACGCTCAATCACTCCCCGCATCTGGCTTTGCTTCCCCTGTCCCCAAATCGCCAGTTCCCAGAACGGACGACCCACAAATACTTCGCCCATCCTTTCTGTCAATTCATGGGGGCGTTGATTAACCTCAAAGATAGTGCCATCAGGCTGAAGTAGCCCGATAAACAAGCGGCTTTGATCAAACATGGCATGAAATTTCAGTTCGCTTTCCTGGAGTGCGCGTTCAGTTCGTTCGCGCTGTTCTAGTTCTTGTTGCAGGCGATCGTTGGTCTCAGACAATTCTGCGGTGCGTTCAGCGACGCGCTGTTCCAGTTCGGCGTTGAGTTGTCTGAGGTTGGCTTCTGCCCGTTTGCGATCGGTCACATCCATGCCAATGCCCCAATTTGCCCAACCCGAAACCGGGAACTGCTCTGAGATGTTCGACCAGGAGATGGTGCGAGTGCTACCGTCTTTGCAGATGATATCCCACTCCCAGTTGCGGTAATTGTTGCCTTGTTCTGCCCAGGCTGCCATCATCTGTTCGCGGTAGGCGGCATTAGGATAAAACTGCTTCATGATAGTGGGATTTTGAATTACTTCGTCTGCTGAAAATCCCGTCACCCGT
This sequence comes from Cyanobacteria bacterium RU_5_0, assembly GCA_012033255.1. Classification (GTDB taxonomy): domain Bacteria; phylum Cyanobacteriota; class Cyanobacteriia; order Elainellales; family Elainellaceae; genus JAAUSF01. Next base: position 4,339 of record JAAUSF010000161.1, on the reverse strand, counting down.
TCACATTCCTGATTCCACGCAATAATGTGCCAGGCTTCATCAAAGGCATCCAGCATCACAGGCATATCCTGTAATATCTGGCGAAGTCGTTCTTCGTTCTGGCGCAGGGCTGTTTCGGTGCGTTTGCGATCGGTAATGTCTCGTGTGACGGCGAGAACCTGGTTCGTGGTTTCACCTGGAAGTTTGAGCGGAACCGCATGAGTCTCTAGCCAACGCCGAGTTCCTTTCAGCCCTGTCCCTTCAAACTCCAACATGCCTGCGTTCCCATTTGCCACTGCCTGGGTAAATGCCACGAATCGCTGGCGGTAGGCGGGGTCAATCAGAGGAAAGATATCCTGCCCGATCGCTTGTTCCACGCTGTCTGCTTCGACGATCGCCAACCCTTTAGGGTTGATGGTTTGCAGAATGCCATCGGTAGTAATCACTTTGACGCATTCGGGTTCTACCTCAAAAATGGCACGCAAATACTGTTCGCGGCTCATCAAGGCAAGTTCGGTTTGCTTGCGCTTGGTCACATCGACAGTAAAAATGATAATCCCACCAATGTTGTCCGCTGTATACCAGGGGCGAATCTCCCAGGATATCCATTGCTGCCTCCCATCTGCCCGCACAAATAAATCGTCATCACATTTCTCGATCGCTCCTATCAGACATCGTTGATGAATCTGTCGCCACCGTTCAGGAATTTCGGGAAAGATTTCGTAGTGCGATCGACCCATCAAGGACTCAACCGAATCAAGGCAGTACTCATCCACCCACCGTTGGCTTGCCATGATATAGCGCATATCCCGATCCAGCATGGCAATGCCCGCAGGCGCATACTGAGCAAATAATCGCAGCAGAGATTTCCTTTCTTGTAATGCGGCTTCGGTTTGTTTGCGCTCGTTGATCACCATGATCGTGCCGGACATGCGTACAGGCTGATCTGCTGCGTCATACAATGCCTGTCCTCTGCCCTCAATCCAATGAATACTGCCATCTGCCCAAATGACGCGAAACTCATGCTGATAAAGGGTGTGGTTCTGGAGAGCAGTTTGTATGGCTTGCATTAGCCCATCTCGATCGTCTGGATGTAGACAGGCATCAAAGGTTTCATATCTGCCATCGAATGTACCGGGGGCTAAGCCAAACAACTGCTCATGTTCTGGCGACCAAATAATTTCTCCGGTAGCCATGTTCCAGTCCCACAGGCCCATCTGAGCAGCGGTTAATGCCATTTGCAGACGATCGCCGCTTTCTTGCAGCAATTGTTGGCTGAGTTGCTCAACTCTGTATTTGCTGTGCCGCAAATCGCTGTTTAACAAATTGATTACAAAGGCAACTAGCAAGAAAACCCCTAATCGCACGATCTCTGCTGAATTGGAGATCGACAACTGATGAATGGGTGGAATGAAGAAGTAGTTGATCGCCAGAATTGAGAGGACGATCGCCACAACTCCCGGTCTGATGCCACCGTACCAGGTGCTAATAATTACGGCAATGTAAAAGAAAGAGCCGATCGCTCCTTGCAATAGAGGCTGTAACCAGAGGGATAGCACGAGTGCGATTCCGGTTGAGGCGATCGCCACACCGTAAGCAGCCAATCGACGGTACGTGGTGGAACTCATTACTTTATACTTCCGCTGCGACGATTCGATTTCGTCCCTGTACTTTTGCCCGGTAAAGTGCTGCATCTGCCATCTGATAAAGAGTCTGCCAGTCGTTACCATCCTCAGCAAACTGGGCAATGCCGGCACTAAATGTGATTGACAAGGATAACCCATTTGCCTGAATGAACCTGTGCTGGCTCAACTGATGCAAGACTTTAGCCAGACGCTTCATGCCATCTTGCTTGACACTGCCATACATGCCAATCACAAACTCCTCACCTCCCCATCGTCCTACTACATCTTCGGCTCTAAACGATCGCAGCAGCAGTTTACCCAAATGGTTTAAGACGCGATCGCCTGCTTTATGCCCATACTGGTCGTTGATCTGCTTAAAATGATCTAGATCTAATATCACGACACTGAGAGGCTGTTGCTGCCGCTTTGCCAACTGAAGCAACCGAGTTAGATCTTGTAACGTTTTGCGCCGCAGACTCACTCCTGTTAATTCATCAATATCTGTCACATCCCACAACTTCCGTTGCTCTAAACGGGTTTGAATACGAGTCAGCAGGTCTGCTGCGACCACAGGCTTACTGAGAAAATCATCCGCTCTGGCAGCAAACCCTCGATGAATGGTTTCGGCATCGGTATGGGCTGACAAAAACAAAACAGGCAACCGATTCCAGCGCGGATCGCTCCGGATCGCCTGACACAGATCAATACCGCTCAGGGGTTCTAGAGAATTGGCTCCATCATAGCCATGCAGGTCTACATCCAGAATCACTAAATCGGGAGCCGTTTGCTCTAATGTTTGCCAAAAGTTTTCTGGCTGGTCGAGCAACGTTAGTTGATATCCATGCGGAGTTAATAAGGTACGGAGGAGTTGCAACAAATTGGGATCGTCATCCACAATTAGCAAGCGATCGGCTGCTTGGTTTGACTGTTGCAATACTTGAGCCACTGCCGCCAATATCTGAGCAGGGGCGATCGGCTTTTGCAAAAAGCACTGACAGCCTAACCGTGCTGCTTTTACCCGCTTAATAAATGTCTCTTCTGCGGTAAAGACCAGTACTGGAATATCGGCAAATTGGGTTCGTAACTCTGCCAGAAACGCTAAACCTCCCTCATTAGAGTCAGAGAAGTTAAGATCCAGCAAAATTGCATCAGGCTGTTGATTGCTAAAACTTTGTCGTGCCTGCTCCAGGCTAGTTGCAGTTTGAGTCTGAATGCCCCATGAGACTGCCTCAATTGCCAATTGTTTTGCAAGCACCGCATCGTCATCCACAATGAATAGTGTTGCTGTGTTTGTAATGTAGGAATGGGAGCAGGGAAGAGGGGAACCAGGGGAAGAGGCAATAGCTTTTATGTTTCCCCTGTCTCCCCTGTCTCCCCGATCATCAGAAACTTCCAGTTGTTGTCGCAATGCTGCTATGAGATGCAACAAATGGTCAATTCCAGCCTGACCGAATGGCTCTTCTTGTTTTAAGAGTTGCAAAATCTGCCGAGAAAGACGAGACGCTTCATTCAACCCAAAACTACCCAACGACCCAGTTAGCGTGTGTGCTTCTCGTTCAGCCGTTTGTTTCTCCTGTTTGGTGAGTTTCCTTGCTTGCAGTGCCGTCGCCGCTTTGGTGATGACAGAGAGCGATCGCAATAATCCTGCCGACACTCCTGCCAGACTGCCCATAGTCCAGGAGTGAGGGAGGAGGGGGAGGAAGGGGAGGAGGGGGAAGAAACTTCTAAGTCTCCCTTGTCTTCCCTGTCTCCCCGGTCCTCCCCTTCTCCTCTGTCCTCCCCTGCCTTCAATCGGTATCCCAACTTGTAGAGCGTTTCAAAAATGTCCTCCGACCCCGCTTGTTTCAGCTTCTGCCGTAACCCCTTGATGTGCGATCGCACTGCCCCTTCGGTAGGAACTTCTTCGGAAGCCCAGAGGCGATCGAGCAAACGGCTAGGGCTAAAAATTTGGTCAGGATTCCTGAGAAACAGCTCTAAGATTTCATATTCTTTAGAGGCAAGCGAAAGAATCCGCCCTCGAAACCTCACCTCGCAACTATTCGGGTTTAGACACAAATTGCCCCACTCCAGCAATGGCGATCGATTGACTTGATTCCGCCTCAGCAACGCCCGAACTCGTGCCATCAACTCATCTAGATCAAGAGGTTTAGTTACATAGTCATCGGCTCCAGCATCCAGCCCCAGCACTTTGTTCGTCACAGTATCCAGGGCTGTCATCAGCAGCACTGGCGTATCATGGTTCAGGGAAGCGAGTGTAGAAGTCCGATTATACCGAAGCTGTTGACAGAAACGAATTCCATCTAGCTTAGGCAAAATCAAATCCAACAAAATTAAGTCATACGGAAAGGTCTCAGCCAGATTCCATCCTGACTGCCCATCTGTCGCCACCTCCACCTGGTAGTGTTGGTTAACTAACGTTTTCTTTAGTAGCTTTGCCAGATTTTCATCATCTTCTACACATAAAATTTTCACACTAGCCCATCCTAATCTTTGAGAGAATATAAAGATTCTACAAAGATTGATGGGGAGCTTAGAACAGTGATTCTACGTGTCACCGAAAAACGAGCGGATGCCCCGTTTTCAAACGTGGGGAGGTAAGCGGTTGCAAGCTTTAGCCGCCTTGAACGATCTTTATCCGTTGTCAGATGTCCGAGGTAGTCGCTTGATGTCGTCTCGCCATACTTCGGCAGGTGACACCTGTTTAGATTCCGCATAGTCTTTCAGCCTCTGAAATT
>JAAUSF010000036.1 GCA_012033255.1 Cyanobacteria bacterium RU_5_0 | reverse complement strand
GGTTGGGTTGTTGAGCCGGATGCAGGACTGGAAGTTGCTTCTGGGTCTGAGTTGGGGGGCTGTGGGGCGATCTCTGGCGTTATGCTTAGGGAGGGTAAGAGGAGGATAATTGCCAAAGCCGCAAAAAGAATGGGAATGAAGAGTCCATTTTCAGACTCTTTGGGAGGTGGCATAGCGGAGGTTTTTGCTTTGGCTACTCCAAGTTTGGCAGCCGGAATCGGATTAACCCCATCTGTAACTGTTGTAGCCGCACTAGATACATCTGTAGGGGCAACCGTTTCTTCCGCATTTAGCTCGTCTAGCTCGTCTAGCTCGTCTAAATTGGGAATCTCTGAAAATATGGGTGTCGGTTTTTCTAGAGGACGCATTGCGGTTGTTCCGTTAAGATTTTGGGTGGAATGAGTTGCAAATTTATGGCATTTGAAGTGGCGATCGACTCCACTAGCTCTTCCTAGACTGCATTGCCCGATCCAAATTCCAGGCGGCACTGATGAGCGCCAAGTGAGTAAACGCTTGAGGGAAGTTGCCTAAGGCTTCACCGCTCGATCCGATTTCCTCGGCATACAGTCCAAGATGGTTGGCGTACCCTAACATCTCCTCAAACATCAGGCGAGCTTTATCAAGATGGGTTGGGTCGGATCGACCGGCACGGGCTAATGCTTCAACTAACCAGAATGTACAGAGGTTGAAGGTTCCTTCACACCCCCCTAAGCCATCACCAGATTCTTCAACGTTGTAGCGGTAAACCAAGCTGTTAGACACCAGCCCACCTTGATCGGGAGAGCGGAGCGTAGCCTCTAACGTTTGCAACATGCGGGGGTCGTTGGGTGAAAGAAAGTACACGAGTGGCATAATCAGGTTGCCTGCATCCAGTGCATTACTGCCATAGTGCTGCACGAAGGCTTGACGCTCAGAACTCCAGCCTTTGTCCATGATTTCTTGGTAGATCTGATCGCGGACTTTCAACCAGCGCTCTCGATCGGCTGGGAACGATCGCTTATCTGCTAGTCGTAAGCCGCGATCGAGGGCAACCCAACACATGATCTTCGAGTACACGAAATGCTGCCGTCCTCCTCTGGTTTCCCAGATGCCTTCATCTTCTTGTTGCCAGTTGTTGCAAACCCAATCAATTAACCGATGTAGATACATCCACAGGTCATACGAAATCGGAGCCGCGCACTTGTTGTAAAAATACACCGAATCCATTAACTCACCGTAGATGTCAAGCTGCAACTGCTTGGAAGCACCGTTACCAATCCGAACGGGTGCTGAACCCCTGTATCCCTCAAAATGATTCAGAACGTCTTCTTGCAGGTCATGGCTTCCGTCGATTCGATACATAATTTGCAGCGATCCGTCTGGATTAAGCTCACGGCAGCGGTTTTCGATCCAGTTCATAAACTGGGCGGCTTCCTGGGTAAACCCAATCCGCAGTAATCCATACAGGGTGAACGCGGCATCTCGAATCCAGGTGTAGCGATAGTCCCAATTGCGCTCACCGCCAATTTCCTCTGGAAGGCTACAGGTTGGGGCTGCCACAAGTGCGCCAGTGGGTTCATAAGTCAGCAGCTTCAGCACCAATGCCGATCGCTCGACCATTTCGCGCCACCGACCTCGGTAAGTACATTGTGAAAGCCAGCTTAGCCAATACTTAACAGTGTGTTTGAATAGTTCAGTAGACTCTTCCGGACGGAGGGGCAACCCACAACCTGCCCCTGACTCTGTTTGTTGCAGGACAAAAACAGCGTTTTGTCCTGCTGCAAGCGTAAACTTGGCAATCACCCCTCCCTTATCGGGATAGAGCGGAATATCGGTCGCTAATCCTAGGCTCAGATGCGGTGAATGGCAACAAGCTCCTTTAGGGGTAACGATTGTCTCGTGATCGTCCCTGGCATAGTTAAAGGCAGGGTAGAACTCCATCACAAAATCCATTGTGCCGCGAATGACCCGCACCTGACGGGTCAGGGTGTGGTAGCCGCGCTCTTGAGCCGATAAACCAACAGGCATGAAATCAATGATTTCACCGACACCCGTCGGAGTCAGGAATCGAGTTACCAGAACATTGGTATCGGGCCAGTAGAATTGCTTGTGTTTGACCCCATTGATCCGGGGAGCAATTTTGAAATATCCCCCTTTCTGGTGATCGAGTATTGCCGCGAAGACACTGGGAGAATCATGCCGAGGAAAACACAGCCAGTCGATCGACCCGTTCCGTCCGACTAGGGCAGTGGTATGCATGTTCCCGATCAGCCCATAATTTTCAATGGATTGGTATGCCATATAGAGAATTTGTTGTCAATGACTTGGGTTCGAGACGATGCATCCATGATCAGCTCCTAACCATCCATTTCCCGCAAAAGCTTGCCAACCTCGATTCGGCGATGGCGAAGCTTCACTAACGCTCTCCGTTCAAGTTGATGGACTTGTGGCTGGGTGAGGTTGAGGCGGCGACTGGTCTGCTCTGGAGTTAACACTTGCCCATCCTCCAGTCCAAATCGTAAGCTTAGAACTTCTCGCTGTAGGGGTGATAAGTCTTGTAGCAGTCGTTCAAGGTTGGCTGCTAATGAGGATTGCATCACAAACTCTTCAGGTGAAATCCTTGAATCTTCGAGGAGTTCTCCTAGCTGGGTTTCCTGATCTTTGCCAACTCGCATATCTAGAGATAACGGGTGAGCCGCCCACTTCAAGTAGTTGTTCACTTGTTTGGGTGTTAACTTCAACACTTGAGCAAGTTCTGAAGGTGTTGGCGATCGTCCCAATGTCTGGGAAAGTTGGCGATAGGCTCTCCTGATTTTGCGGAGTTTGTCGCAAAACTGGATCGGCAAGGCAATGGTTCTGTCTTGCTTGGCGATCGCCCGACTGACAGCTTGACGAATCCACCAGTAGGCATAAGTTGAAAATCGATAGCCCATTGCCGGATCAAATTTTTCCACTCCGCGCTGTAGCCCAAGTGTCCCTTCCTGAATCAAGTCCAGGAGATCCATACTGCGCCCGTCATATCGTTTGGCAATGGAAACGACAAGTCGCAGATTGGCTTCTATCATCTTGCGTTTCGCTCTTTCACCGTGGGCAACCATCTGTTGTAATTCTGTCACATCTTGCGGGCAGGATTCACCGAGAGAGAGTCTCGCTTGCTGCATCCACTCATCCAACATCGGAGGACGATTTAACTCGACAGTTAGTGCTTCTCTCACTTCAGATAAAATCCTGGCTTGTTTCACCTGCCTACCATAGAGAACTTCTTGTTCAGGTGTTAATAAGGGAATACGACCAATGTCTTGCAAGTAAACATGAACCAGATCTGTGAAAGCTTGAGAAGTTTTCATAGGACAGGATGCTCGTTGCTCTAATCTTCGTTCCTCACTCTTCACTCCGCCTGCAATTGCACCTTTTGAAATCCAGATGATTGGGTAATGATGAAAGACTCAGAGCATCAAATCAGGGATGGTGATTTGAGCGATCGTCTCCGCAGCAGCAATGGCATATCGCTCAAACACATACTCACCATAATCTGCTAACTTGTCCAGCCCCGCAAAATTAAGCAAAATTTCAGCCGCCAACCATACCACTGTTTTAGCAAACATCTGTTGCCGTCGGTTGTGCATTTCTGTTAATCTCCATTCGGCAACTGAACCGATGAATAGTCATTAGATGTATCCTGTGATATCCTGATGACATTCATCTGCCAGGTAACACAATGCACGAAACCGCAGCCCAATCAGTTCTTCGTAGAGTGGGTTGAGTTTGCATAACGGTGGGATGTGGAGTATGTGATCGCTCCACAGTTTGATATCCCGTGCAAGCGGGCATTGAGCCGGAATCAGTCGGCATATCCTATGCGCTACTTTGGGATCATGAACATCTACAGTATCGAGCCAATGACGAATTGGGCTTAAGGGATGGACTCTATGCTGAACTCGTGTAAAGCCTGTCATTGATAACCTCCTTGCAACGTGTCATGTTGCCAATTTCATCTTCGACTTTCAGCCTTCATGCACGGTTCTCAGGACGGACTGAACGGACTGAAAGGATTTAACTGTTCTCTAATCCTAAAAGGCAAAAGTGACAGGTTTGGGGTGAAACCGTGACAAATCTGGGATAAACGAAGTTCTCAGCTTTGCCACCCTTTTGTCCCCACTTTGTCACCACTGCTTGCTTAATCTTGTGTCTAGTTGCAGCTTATATCGACCGTAGTGCGGATTGATATGGTGCATGGGGAACAAGTGATCCGCACTACACTCATGAAAGTAACCATCTCCAGATTGCAAAGGGAACAACTCATGAACAATATCAATACTTTCAACATTCATGCTAACGTTCGCGCAACGTTTAATGATGAGGAGAAAGTTCCAGATATCGATCAGTCGGCATACATTCATCCTCTCGCAGCTGTGATTGGTAATGTTCATCTTGGTCGGCGAGTTATGGTTGCTCCAGCGGCTTCAGTTCGAGGTGACGAAGGTCAGCCGATTTGGGTTAGCGATGATGTTAATGTCCAAGATGGAGTTGTGCTCCATGCACTAGAAACTCATGTGAATGGAGAGCTTGTTCGGGAAGCTGTAGTTGAGGTCGATGGTGAGTTCTATGGCGTTCATATTGGCGATCGCGTTTCCCTCGCACACCAATCTCAAGTTCATGGTCCGGCTCGCATTGATAAGGACACCTTTGTTGGGATGCAGGCGTTAGTTTTCCGGGCGACAGTCGGCAAAAACTGCGTAATCGAACCCAAAGCATTGGTGATGGGAGTAAACATTGCCGATGGACGCTATGTTCCAGCAGGTGCATTGATTACAACGCAAAGTGCGGCTGACCATTTGCCTTACATCACAGAGGAGTATCCGCTGCGAAATCTGAACAATGCCGTGGTTCATGTCAATGTTGAACTGGCGCATGGGTATCACGATCAAGAAGAGCAGCACAGTCACCAAAATCAGGAAGTTGTGCAACTGAGATCGAGAGCGGCATAGTTATCGCACTTTGACAATTGCTTTGCACATGTTCGATCAGTGACTAACTCCTTTACCTGGTGCTACAGGCTGGACTTTAGACTATGTTCAATTTTTGCCTCATGGCTCGATCGCTTTTGAGTTCAAAATCAATAGTCTAAAGTCCTCTTTCTAACCTGATCACAGCTTAGCGGATCGCATCGCATCATGCTCAAGTGGGTCAGCAACTACCAGACAACCATCCTTTGATTTTGAGGATCGACTCATGCCAACCTACAAAGTTAGATTAATCAACCCAGACGAAGGGCTTGACAAGACTCTTGATGTGGCTGATGACGAATATATCCTTGATGTTGCCTCAGCAGAGGGGCTTGACCTCCCCTACTCCTGCCGAGCCGGGGCTTGCTCAACCTGCGCTGGCAAACTCAAGGAAGGGACAGTTGACCAGTCAGAGCAATCCTTCTTAGATGACGAGCAGATTGATGCTGGACTTGTGTTGACTTGCGTTGCTTATCCCACCTCTAACTGCACCATTGTTACTCATCAAGAATCAACGCTGTACTGAGCTGATGTGCATTCAAATTGCATTTCTAGTGCTTTGTCAAGCAAGATTTGATGGGTAATGGGGGGGTGGGGCCGTTGCTCCCACGCAGGGGTAAAACCCCTGCACCCCGCAAAACAAAAGGACAGACTACTAACTATGACTGCCCTTTGTCCTTCGCCCTTTGGTCATTGGTGAAGGACAAAGAACCAAGGACAAAGGACAAAATTTGGCGGACACTCGCATTCCTATGTCAAAATTCAGATTCATTAATGGTATACTGGGCAAGCATTCCGCCCAGGAGACGAACTCCTCCGCTCTCGTTCCTGTTTCCAAATCAACGAAGGCTACAAACACAGCCAATCAAAAGCCATCTCCCTCGACTGCGGATAGCGATACTGAATCCATTGTGAACAAATCGGGAGTGCTGCCCCGATCGATTAAACGAACGATCAACAAAATCAAAGAAGATCTCGATCCACAGTCTGAAGAGGAAGTTGTCAGAAGGTTTCGCCAATCCAGAGCCAAAACATTGATTGCGATTCAATTTCTGTTGGTTCTGATGATTGTTCCGTTGATGACTCAACAGCTATCGAAGCACTTCATCGTTGCGCCGATCGTCGATCGGGTCAGAAATGAAGAAACTACTCAGATCTTCCTCAATTCGGAAATGAAAGAGGAGGCAATCAAAGAACTGCAAAGTTTTGAGGAGGGTCTTAAATTTGAGGCTCTGATTGATGCTGTTCCATCGCTTTCGGAAGAAGAGCAAGAAGCGTTGATCAAACACAAGGCAATTGAGCTTTCTGAAGAATCTCGGGAGAAAAGTAAGAATGCTGTCAGCAATGTGTTTGCCGATCTGATTGCCCTCGGAGCGTTTGTTCTGATTCTCCTAATGAGTCGGAAACAAATTATCATCTTGAAATCATTTATGGACACCCTTGTCTATGGTCTTAGCGATGCTGCTAAGGCATTTATCCTCATCTTAATTACAGATATCTTCGTGGGTTTCCACTCCCCTCACGGCTGGGAAGTTCTGCTCGAAGGAATGGCAAACCATCTAGGGATTGCCGCCAATCGCAACATGATATTTCTCTTCATTGCCACGGTTCCAGTTTTAATGGACACTGTCCTCAAGTATTGGATCTTCCGTTATCTCAGCCAGATGTCACCTTCAACAGTGGCAACGCTCAGAGGAATGAATGAATAGCCCATTTGCAGTAATTCCACTTTGATCTGTGAGAATTTCAAGTTCTAGTCTTGGCTGACTGACATATCTCGTTCCACGGCAAAGCCTTGAAATGCCAAACCGGAGGCAGAGCCTTCTCCAGAGAATTGAAAGACCCGCTTTGAACGCATTCCCAAGTCGAACCTGGGAACGAGAGGGACAGGGTTTTTGGGTTTTACGTTTAATTATGTTCACCTACTTAACAACGTTGGGAATGGGGGAGGCTAATCTATGCTTTCAAAACTACCTGAAAAATACATCCATTTCATTCTGTGGATGCTAGCGACGAGTAAACTCGTCCTACTTGGGTCTGTATTTCTAGGCGGTACCAACATGCCTCTTGTGGCAGCCATAGTACTTGGGGAATGCGTTGCACTGAATGTAATTGTAATCCTCTGGCTCTTGCAAAAACTCAAAGGAGTTTCAGCCATTCGAGCGATCGAGCCTCTGTCGGGTAAAGTCTTTAATCTCCGGATAGTTTTCACCTTTCTGAAACGAATGTTATACCTAGGTCGTAACTCACTGTGGCGAACCTATCCTGTTTCACCATCCAGACGCTCTCGCAGAGCAAGTTCAGCAGATGAACTCGCACAAAGATACGGCAAAAGAAAGGCACGTTCAACCGCCAAGGAACGAACGCAGATTGGCCACTCTCTCCAGAAGGTGCATTCATCGACGGAGCAAATGGGATTCAACTTTCTTCAGCAGCCTGATTCGATCGAGGAACACCCCCAACCCGATCGCCCGCCAAAGCCACCTGATGCTGATCAAGAGGCAAAATTTATTTTCCCTGGCAATGACGTGGATGATCTGTGGGAATCGCAACCCGATCGCCCGCCAAAGCCGCCTAGTGCTGATCAAGATGCCCGATTTATCTTCCCGAAGTCTGATTCAATCGAAGAACACTTTCAACCCGATCGCTCCCCCAAGGTACCTTCAATCAGCAATCAGACAAGATTTGCTCCTGCTCAAACGGCTTCTTCAACAGTAGATCACACGCAGATAAAGTATTCTCCTCGGAAGACACGTTCAACTGAACAGTCAACCGTGCTTGTTCCTAAGCAAAAGCATCATTCAACTGAGGTTCAGAAACAGATTGAGGATTTGCAAAATGCATCTTCAGTCCAAAAGCAGACAGAGACTAACTTTATCCAAAAACCTCATTCAACAGTAGATCACACGCAGATAAAGTATTCTCCTCGGAAGACACGTTCAACTGAACAGTCAACTGTGCTTATTCCTAAGCAAAAGCATCATTCAACCGAGATATAAAAGCAGGTTGAACACGATTGATCTGACAAATCAAAGCCAGAAGATGAATGCACCAAACTCTGATTCGAGTTCATTGACCCGTTCTTTTATGTCTAAATAATTCAATTGGAATCAAGAGGTGTAAGAATCGTGATCAAGATTAAAATAATCCATCACCAAACGGGTGAGTTTCAGGAGAAAGAACTCATTCCTGAAATATTGGCTCAAGGTGGCGGTCTGATTGGTCGGCATTCTAAATGCGACATCGTTTTGAACGGCCCTGATGTTAGTCGTGTACATGCCAGGATCATCTATCAAGCAGGACAGTACTACTTCTCCGATCTCGGTAGCACAGGGGGTTCTACAGTCAACGAAGCAGAAGCTGAAACCAATCAAATCTTTCTCTTACAACCGAATGACATCATCCGGATTGGTGGATTTGTTCTCTTGGTCAAGGAAGTAGAGCTTCATCGTAATGAGCTAAGCAATCCCGTTGTAGTTCTGGCTCAAATGGCAACCATTCAGCAATCGATCAAACGTAGATTAGAGGCGATCGAATCAATCAGTTGAAGCAAGCGCCCTATCAAACTCTGCCTTGAGTTCAATAATGCTTACTCTTCGTGTAACTTAACCCATTTTTTTGCACCAGTTCAGTCAAAATCTAGTGTTGTAGAAACAATGATTGAGATCAAAGTCATCCATCACCTGACAGAAGAGTCTCAAGAAAGCATACTGACACCTGAAATGTTGAGTCGAGGTGGCGGTCTGATTGGTCGTCACCCCAAATGTGCTGTTGTTTTGAACAGTCCGGATGTCAGTCGTGTACATGCCAGGATCATCTATCAAGCAGGACAGTACTACTTCTCCGATCTCGGTAGCACAGGGGGTTCTACAGTCAATGAGCAAGAAGCTGAAACCAATCAGGAATTCCTTTTACAACCCAATGACATCATCCAGATTGGTGAATTTGCCCTCTTCGTGAACGAAGTGAAACCTCATCGTAATAGAGTAAACAATCCAATTGTTGTCCTAGCTAAAATGGTGATTTCTCATCCCTATGTCGCATTGGCTTTGATTGGATTAGTGTTTTGGGTGACATTTTTAGCCATCAGTAGTCACCTCTTCGTTGCCACTTGAGAATGTGGCATTATAAAAAATCTTTTTGACAGCGTCGAATTCTTCAAGTGGTCTGATAAACCGATGAACCCGTGGCGTAAACTTGACCGCGTTCTCTACAACGCTCTAAGCAGGTGTGAACAATGGAACTGCTATATCAATACGCTTGGCTAATTCCTGTCTTGCCCCTCATGGGTGCCACACTCATTGGGCTAGGATTAGTGTTTGGTAACACTGTCAATCAATTGCGACGAGCCAGCGCAGGCTTTCTGATTGCTTTGGTTGGCATCGCCATGATCTTCTCATTCGCTGTGCTATGGAGCCAAATTCAGGGATATGCTCCTTATATCCGCATGATTGAATGGGCAGTCGCTGGAAACTTTCACCTAACGATGGGCTACACCATCGATCGCCTCACCGCCATGATGCTCGCGATCGTCACAACGGTTGCTTTTCTGGTGATGATCTACAGCGATGGCTACATGGCTCATGATCCGGGTTATGTACGCTTCTATGCTTATCTCAGCCTGTTTAGCTCCTCCATGCTGGGGCTAGTTGTGAGTCCTAATCTGGTACAGATTTATATCTTTTGGGAACTGGTCGGCATGAGTTCGTACTTGCTGATCGGCTTTTGGTATGACCGCAAAGCCGCCGCAGATGCCTGCCAGAAGGCATTCGTCACCAACCGAGTCGGTGACTTTGGGCTGCTGCTGGGGATACTAGCCCTCTATTGGGCAACTGGCAGTTTTGAATTTGATGTAATAGGACATCGCCTTCAAGAACTAATCCAGTCTGGTTCACTCAGCACTGCATTAGCCTCATTTTTTGCGATTCTTGTGTTCCTTGGACCGGTTGCCAAATCCGCTCAGTTTCCGCTCCATGTGTGGTTGCCGGACGCAATGGAAGGTCCAACCCCGATTTCAGCACTCATCCATGCCGCTACGATGGTCGCAGCCGGAGTCTTCTTGATTGCCCGGATGTTTCCTGTGTTTGAAGAACTGCCCCTCGCCATGAATGTCATCGCTTGGACAGGAGCATTCACGGCGTTTATGGGCGCAACGATCGCCATCACCCAAAACGACATCAAGAAGGGATTAGCCTACTCGACCATCTCTCAGTTGGGCTACATGGTCATGGCAATGGGCATCGGTGCCTATAGTGCAGGATTGTTTCATCTGATGACCCATGCTTACTTCAAAGCCATGCTCTTCCTCTGCTCTGGCTCAGTCATTCACGGCATGGAATCCGTAATAGGACACCATCCTACTTTGGCGCAGGATATGCGCTTGATGGGCGGACTAAGAAAGCATATGCCCATCACGGCTACGACATTTTTGATTGGCACACTCGCTATCTCCGGTATTCCACCCTTCGCAGGATTCTGGTCGAAGGATGAGATTCTTAGTTCTGCTTTTGCAGCGAATCCGGCATTGTGGGGTGTGGGTTGGCTCACGGCTGGACTCACAGCATTCTATATGTTCCGCATCTATATCTCAACATTTGAAGGAGAATTCCGAGGTCATAAGGCGGAAATCCATCAGCAACTCCAAACCGAGAACCTGCAAAATCGGGGCGTATTCGTAGGTTCAGAGTCGATTCATGTGCAGGAATCGGCGATCGAATCTACCCCTGCCGATCCATCTCACCATGCCCACACCAGCCACACTGAATTTCCCCATGAATCACCGTTAACCATGACGCTGCCGCTGCTTATTCTGGCAGTCCCCTCGATGTTGATTGGGCTAGTTGGAACTCCTTTTGCCAACTACTTTGAAGTATTCATTCATTCTTCAGATACAGTGATGCCTGACTTGTTGCAAGGGATAGAGGGTTTTGACTGGAATGAGTTTCTCATGATGGCATGTCCTTCTGTTGTCATCGCGTTGCTCGGGATCATTCTCGCTTTGCTGATGTATTGGGTGCGCGACATCAATCCAGCGGCGATCGCCAGCCGAATTCAACCCCTTTATTCGCTATCTCTCAACAAGTGGTACATCGACGACATCTACAATGTCGTGTTTGTTCAAGGCAGTCGTCGTCTTGCTCGACAAGTCCTAGAAGTGGATACCAAGATTGTCGATGGGGTCGTCAATATTGCAGGTTTAGCCACCTTGGTGATGGGTGAAGGGTTAAAGTACTTGGAGAATGGTCGCGCTCAGTTCTACGCACTGATCATCTTTGGTACAGTTCTAGGCTTAGTTCTGCTGTCGGCTATAGGTTGATGAAGGAAACTGTCAAAATCCTCTAGCAGACTTGATGCCAGATGCCATGTGGCGAAAAATTCGTGACACTAACCGAACCCCTTAAAATTCCTAAAACTTAATGGCTCTAGAGGGTTCATTTCTTAAGCGGGCACCGAGAATCGAACTCGGATCAATAGCTTGGAAGGCTATGGTTTTACCACTAAACTATGCCCGCAACAGCAGAAAGTTTTCTCACCAGTAGCGAGTAAACCTATTCTAGGGTAACACACTTTTACAGTGTTTCAGTTATTCAGATTGAAATTTGAAGTCCCCCCATCCCCGCATTACCCCATCCATTCAGCACAATCAACATAACCGACTCCTCCAGGCTGCTTTCGCTAGACTTTAGCGAGAAGAGACATCAGGGCACGATCGCCGACCTCTCAAACTCTAGCTAAGTATCCCGATCGATAGGCAAAGTCGCTGTATCAAGATCTAGTGAATTATTCTATATGGGCTTCCCAGGGTTGCAGTCTTGTGGCAATCTATAGAATCTCTAAAACAGTGATTCTTATCGTCGAAGCAAGAGTACAATTCAATTTCTTAAGTTCTTGACTAATTTGCCAATCTTGCCTCGTCGATCGCTGTCTAAAACTAGAAACTATGAATGGCTAATTTTGTTATGTTGGGGCGTGCTTTTGAGATGAAACTTGCACTTAGACGACACCAATTTGAACGATCGCCGTTAGGGATCATCAATTTTGATGGTTACTGACATTCTTAGTGGTATTGTGAAAAACAGTTTACTTTTTTTGCAACTCAACGACGATTTGAGTCGATTGCTTTAATTATGTTGTGTTTGAATTTTGGTGCAACTTTACTCAAAGATAAAGTCGTCTAATGTTTGGCTTTTGAATGGTGGATAAATTTCAATCTTTGTTTCCCCTCGAAACTTTCTACGGGAATTTTAGGGGAAAGGTGGGTTGTGTGGTTCTGAATGTTTACTCCTACATAAGGGCTGTCAAGTTCGCTCATGTTAACGGTTCTGTCAATTTTTTCTCTGGCACAAGTTGTTTCCCCTCTTCCGATTAGTCCATCACTAGACTCACCTGCGCCAGCACCACCTCCGGTTGTGCAGGCTTCACCGCCGGCACAAATGCCTCCTTTGATTCAGACCCCTCCTCCGACACAAACGGTTCCCTCTGCGCCTGCACCACCGCCGCCTCGCCAGGTGGAGGTAATCCGTCCTCAAGAGGTGCGATCGCTCCCTGGGCAATTGGACGCGGTTCCAGTTTTCAACAGCAACAGCCCAGAAGTCATTCAGGAAGAGGGGATTTTGGTTTCCGCATTCCCACCGGCTGGCATGGAGATTCCAGAGGCTCATCTAAATTTCCCGTTGGAGGGGCGTTTTGATCTGTTCGCCCATCACATTGCCAGAGGAGCCGATCCGGACGATACACGGACACTATTTCTAGGAATGATCGTGCATAATCCTGGTGATGAAGCCGTTACGTTGGATGTGTTGCAAGCCGTCAGCTACTTAAGCCAGGATGCTCCGTTTATTGATTTGCCTTCCTATGTCGCCAATCCACTTGGGACCGTGTTTGCTGGACCGGGCAGCCGCGCAGTGAATGATATTTTGCGGGGACAGCGACAGACTCATTGGCCCGCTCAAGTGATCATTCCTCCTGGTGAGAATCATCTGTTGATGAATGCACCAATTCCGTTACGTCGATTGACCGTAGCGACTGATGGCACTTTACCACCTGGATACATTATTCCGCCTCCGCCCAACGTTGCAACGCCAACAACGGCGTCTACTTCCTTGTCAGGGGGATTGTCGTCTGACAGTTTAGATTCCAATGATTCGACATCCAATTCAACGACTACTGTTTCATCGACGAATCAGGTGGTTGTTTCTCCACGTCCTCCCGCCCATCGAGATGTGCCGATCAACGGTCGATCGACTCTAATGCACTTGTCGAGTAGCGGTCAAGTTTATGTGGCAAGTCTGGCAATGTATGCGCCCAAAGCCACAGGCGGGGCTGAACGAGTTCCTACATTGGTTGAATGGGAGGAACTCCTAAAGACAAGCGATCTGGCAGGTCCACGCGATCGCACCCCCACTTCCCCTGATACCAGCTTCTTCGCCCGATTCCTCTATGGTCGGGTTGCCGGAATCGCTCAAGGTTCGCAATGGACAGCGTTAGCCACTGATAGCCCGGATGTGGATTACCTCAGCATTCCCAAGCCTGGAGAAGAGTTTTCTTACGTCATTAGCACTGTCGATCACAACACCTTCGGAACAGAGCAGATTCAAAGCGCACCCATGTTGGTTCGCTATCCCGATACCGCCTATCGCGCTCACGGCAACTATGGTGTCAAGTATGATATCTCTCTGCCGCTTTATAACACCACTGAATCTACTCAACGGGTGAGTGTTTTGTTTCAAACTCCCATTCAAGACGAAGATTTGGAAGGTGCCCTGCGATTTCGCGAACCTCCTGATCCGCAAGTCTTTTTCCGAGGAACAGTACGATTGCGCTTCACAGATAATCTAGGCATTCCTCAAACTCGCTATCTGCACGTAGTGCAACACCGAGGACAGCAAGGCGATCCATTGATTCAGTTGGTGATGCCGAGCGGCGATCGTCGTCTGGTAGAAGTCCAGTTTATCTATCCTCCCGATGCAACTCCGCCTCAAGTGATCACAGTTCAGACGATGCAAGATCCGAACATTATTGAAGTGAGCAATTGATCAGCTAATCGGCGTTGAAGTTGCATTACTGGTAATCGGTAATCGGACGGGGTG
Organism: Cyanobacteria bacterium RU_5_0; assembly: GCA_012033255.1. GTDB lineage: Bacteria > Cyanobacteriota > Cyanobacteriia > Elainellales > Elainellaceae > JAAUSF01. The sequence continues at coordinate 27,871 of JAAUSF010000036.1, read as the reverse complement.
CAGGAGTTCCACCCCTGGCTCTACCGTGTACACACAAGTGGTTGAATCTAACCCAACCCCTGCCCAACCGCCCCCTATGGGGGCGAAGCCCCCACACCCCCTTTAATCCCGATGTCCTAACCCCTTTATGGCGACAGCTATATTTGAAAATTGCTGTAATTTCTGGGTGGATGAGCAGCGAAGCAATGAGCCTTATGAGATTTTTGTCAGTCAACCAGGTTAGTCAGTTATCCTTCCTTCTTCCTTCATCCTTCACCAATGAGCCGGTTGGCTGTCCGGATTAACACTGAAGTGCTTGAAAATAGTTATCAGGATCAAGATTCTTGAAGTTAATTAGAAAAAAGCTCTAGAGGTTACTCTAAAGGGATTGGCGTTGCTGAAGTTAGGGATGTTTTTGGGAGGAGCATCCCCTTATGGGTGCCCGAAATCTTCCAGGTTAGGCGCAAGACCGGGTAGGCACAAGACCTACCCCTACCATTGGGGGTGCAAATCATTTCATCCCATTCTTCAGCCATGCCGAGATTTTGGCTATCAATAGAATTTAAAGGTCTAGGCTTGATTACGAATTAATGAGGGATCTACTACTGTTGTCTAGTGTTAAGAAGCGGAAGGCTGTATGGAATCGTCTCTTCGCCCTCAACTTGGTAATTTCAGTAGCATCGTGTGCTTCAAGTCGGCGATCGTCGGCATAGAAGATGCTCTTGGAGCGAAAACAGCGGCGATCGCTCTCATTGCAGCAGGTCGTTCTCGTGGGAAGCAACTTGCCACAGACCTGAGTTTAAAAGAGGCGATCGGTTCACTCGACGAAGTAGCATCAAAGTTGAGATTTGCGCTAGGTAAAGATGGTACTCGTCTTTGTATAGTCGAAAAGATTGTGCAAGAGAACGAGGTCATCAAGGTGTACATCTCGGAGTCGTTGTGTTCCGCTGGGGAAGCCCAAGGGTCAGATCGGAAATGTACTTATACATTGGGTGCGGTTTGGGGTGCGATAGAGCAGATTCTTGGTAGACGCCTTCAAGGAAGTCATACGGAGTCAGTTCTCCGAGGAAGCACTTACGACGTTTTTGAGTTCACAGCGTTGAGATGATGGAGTGTCTGCGTGGGACTCTTCTCTTGGCTAAGACAAAAGTGGTCGTCCCTCGACCCAAACTTGATGCGTTCAGAGGATTCTTGTCCCCTAGCACCCTCCACTCCACCGGAGAAACCTCACCCGGAGACGATTCCTGTAGCCGAGCGTGATCCTCCTGAAGTCATTCAACTTCCAATAGAGGCAACAGTGTGTCAGCCAGAGGATGCAGCATTGCAGCCCGATCGACCGCGCTCCTCCTCTACGCCCCTAATTCACTTCGAGTTCATCGACCCTAATTTGGTCAATCTGATTCAGCATTGGGAGGTCTTAATGCCAGTTAGTGCCGCAAATTTGGAAGGTATTTTGCAGAATTTTGTCAGTGGAACCAGTGAGGTTCAGGGAGCCGCCCTCGTATCTCCAGATGGTTTACCGTTAGCAACAAGTTTGCCATTGGGAATGGATGATGAACGGGTGTCGGCAATGTCAGCCGCCATGTTGTCTCTTGGTGAACGAATTGGTTCTGAATTGGCGAGAGGGGCGATCGAACGAATCGCTGTAGAAGGAGATAAGGGGACAGCCGTATTGACAAGTTGTGGTCAAGATGCTGTGTTACTAGTTTTAGCAAGTCCATCCGCAAAGCAGGGATTGTTGTTGCTAGAAATCAAGCGTGTCCTTAGTGAATTAAAGGGAGCTTTAAGTCACTAGGTGTTTAGCTGACAGCCATCGGGTCACTGGCTATCAAAACCTAGCTGTTAAGCTAATGCACATTTATTTTGCATAATTTTGAAAATAGTAATGGGTGATGGGTAGTCGGTCATGGGTAATGGAGAATTTCTGCCTTAGTATAAGTTTCCAGGTTTAATTACCGATTACTGATTACCGATTACCCCCTCAACACACTGCAACTTACAGCCAGTTTCACTTGCATAAGCCACACGCATACCCATCCACTCATCCACTCATCTACCCACCCACCCACAACTGTGGCTCACTCATCTGAAAACCGCTGTAAATGCCCATTAGCTTGGTAATCAGCGATCGGCAATCGACATTCAGAATAGATGTTCTGCGAATGGTTGATTGCTAACTGCTGATTCTTTGCGCTTTGTCCAATCATCAGCACACTGATTTGTATGGGAATTGCGGGTCGTTTATCAACATTTTCCCTGGCGGAAGTTCTCCAAATCCTAGACCGGGGCTGCAAAACGGGGCTACTGACCGTTCGGGTTTCGCTAGAAAAGCGGAGAGAGCAGCCCTATTACATCTGGTTTAGACAAGGTCAGATTGTCGCAGCAGCCGAGCAACTGGATCACAAAGAGTTGCTTTCAGTGCTGATTCGGCGTGGCTGGTTAGATTATGATACCGCCTCTTTATATAGCCAGGTTACTCGTCTCGATCGCCCACTGGGTTCGCTTTTGAAAGAGGAAGGTGTTCTGCAAATCGATCACCTCAAATCGTTGTTTCAGGCGCAAGTTCCACGACGCTTAGGAGGGCTATTCAAATTTAAAGATGGCGAATTTAAGTTCGATTCCGATTCACCATTGCCGAAACTGGAGATGACAGGGTTCAGTATGCCTGCGCTAGAGGCAGCGTTACTCGGTTTGCGAACGCATGGAAAAACGGCAGTTCTAATTAGCGATCTCCCTAAAACTCACTCAATTCTCTCTCAAGCCATTCGAACTCGATATTCGATTAAGCTGAATTTTCTGGAACAACGAGTCTGGAACTTAGCGAACGGAATTTTATCGGTTGCCGAAATTGCCGCTCGATTACACCAGCCAATGGATGTCATCCAACAGGTATCATTTCGACTAATTGCCGTGGGATTAGTCGAAGAGGTGCCAATCATGGCTCCTTCAGCGCAAACCTCAATGACTTGGAATGGGACTGAAGGAGATGATTTGGGAGGAGCGGCTCTCGAAGTCGCTGGGTTATCAAGTTGGGACTCTGGTGAATCAACGGTCAGCCGATCGTTCTTGAAAACCTTAATTGACTTTTTAAGGAGCAAACTCTAATGGAGGTGATGCGCTTAGTCATCACGGGACCCGTTGGGGCAGGCAAGAGTACGTTCATTCACACAGTGAGTGAAATTCCGGTCGTTAGCACCGATCGCACCGCCACTGACAAAACTGCCGAACTCAAGAAAACCACAACGGTCGCTCTAGATTTTGGCAAGTTCACCTTTGAGGACAGTATGACGCTTTACCTCTACGGCACTCCCGGACAATCTCGATTTGATTTCATGTGGGATCTGCTGATTCGTCGTGCCCATGCTTACATCCTGCTGGTTGCCGCCCATCGTCCGGAAGCCTTTCGTGAAGCTCGCCAAATTGTTACCTTCATGAATCAGCGAGTGAACATCCCGATGATGATTGGCGTGACGCATATCGACTGCGAAGGAGCCTGGACAATGGAAGATGTGCAGTTGGCGATCGTCGGCACTGGCAATCTTACTCCTGTGATTGCGGTAAATGCGAACGAGAAAGCATCTGTGACTCAATCTCTTGTGGCGTTGCTAGAACATTATCTTCAATCTTCTGTCCCCTGCTAAGTTAATCAAGATTAAATTGCATATCCTGGCTTGGTTTGTCTTTTGTTCTTTGCAAATGAGCAATGACCAACGAGGCAGTTGACAGCAGATTAGATTACAATGGGAGGCACTTTTGCCTTAGCCAAGACCCTGGCATCTGATGTCAGCGAAGCGATTCAAATCCAAAATTGTCAGACTTACTTCTGGTAAAGCCTCTCTCCGGTCTGTCCTGGTGATTCCGTTTGTTCTGCAAATTTTTGTAGCGGTTGGGCTGACGGGCTATTTTTCACTGCGAAACGGGCAACGGGCGGTGAATGAAGTTGCCTCCCAACTCCGATACGAAATTTCAAATCGCATCCAAGAACGACTTGAAGATCACTCCGAAATTCCCCATCTCATCAATCAAGTTAATGCGGATGCCGTGCGACGAGGAGAGCTAAAAACTGAAGATTTGGTGAGCGAACATTATCTTTGGCAACAAATCCAGTTTCTGGATGATGTCACTTGGCTTTATTTCGGAACAGAAACCGATGGCTCGTTTATTGGGGTCACATCCACTGCAAATGGAGCAATCCAGTCGGTTGTGAACGATCGCACCACTAACTTCTACGGGCATTACCATACTCTTAACAATCAGGGAAACCGAGACAACCTCGCCAAAATCAACCGAGAAATTTATGATGCGCGGACTCGTCCCTGGTATCAAGCAGCAGTTGAAGCCGGAGATGCGGTTTGGAGCGATATCTATCCAAGTATTGGGGTTCCGCAATTGATCGTGAGTGCGGTTTTGCCTGTTTACGATGCGTCAGGTAAATTGCTAGGTGTGACAGGGGTTGATTTCTCGCTGGATGATATCAGCCAATTTCTGCAAAGCCTGGAGATTGGTAAATCGGGGCAAGCCTTCATCATGGAAAGCTCTGGGTTGTTAGTCGCAAGTTCAACCGGAGAGAAGCCCTATCGCATGAGTGGTGAAGAACAACTGCGGATTGAGGCGATCGACAGTAAAAACCCCCTCACTCGCGAAACCGCCCAACACATCACCCAAACCCTTGCATTGGAAAGCTTTGACGGACATGCTCAGCTAGACTTTACGCTCCAGGGCAAAAAGCAGTTTGTCCAGATTACTGAGTTTGAGGATCAGCAGGGCATTGACTGGCTGATTGTCGTTGTAGTGCCCGAAGTCGATTTCATGGAGCAGATTCATGCCAATACCCGCACGACAATTTTGCTTTGCTTAGGGGCATTGATCATTGCGATCGCCCTTGGTGTTTGCACCTCACGCCGGATTACTCGACCCATTTTGCGACTGAGCGAAATGAGTCAAGCGATCGCCCAACGTGCCCACATGAGGCGTTCCGGTGCAGATCTCAATCTACGAGTGCAAACTCAAGGCATTGAAGAAATTGAAACATTGGCGCGATCGTTCAATGACATGGCAAGCCAGCTTCAGTCTTCGTTTACTGCCCTCGAAAAAGCAACGCAGAATTAGAAGAGCGAGTTGATCAACGCACTGCTGCCTTACAGCATGCCAAAGAAACTGCCGATGCCGCCAACCGCGCTAAAAGCGAATTCCTGGCAAATATGAGTCATGAGTTACGAACGCCGCTCAATGCGATTCTCGGTTTCGCGCAACTGCTGCTCCGTGATCCCTCACTCAACGCTGAACATAGCCACAAATTAGAAATTGTGAATCGCAGTGGTGAACACCTGCTGGCACTGATCAATGATGTATTGGAGATGTCAAAAATTGAAGCTGGACGGATCACGCTCAATGAACAAACGGTAGACTTGCCGAATCTCTTAACGTCGCTCGAAGAAATGCTGCGGTTCCGCGCAGAATCAAAAGGCTTACAGCTTTTCTTTGAGCGTGAACCTGACGTTCCTCAGTACGTTCGCATTGATGAAGGAAAATTGCGTCAAGTTTTGATCAATCTGCTTGGAAATGCGATCAAATTCACTCAAACGGGGGAGGTCAGTTTACGGGTTAGCAAAAGTCAGCCCGACCCGATCGCCACCCACCCGACTAAACCTGAATCTATTAAGTTGCGCTTTGAAGTAGAAGATACCGGACCCGGAATTCCACCGTCTGATTTAGAAACCATTTTTGATGCGTTTGTTCAATCTCAATCGGTTCATCGCAGTAAGGGCGGAACAGGGCTGGGTTTGGCGATCAGTCGTCAGTTTGTTCGGTTGATGGGTGGAGACATCCAAGTCAGAAGTGTGCTTCAACAAGGAGCCATTTTTACATTCCAAATTCAAGCCACTCTTGTAGATGAACTCAATGGGTCAGAGGGTTCAAGCTCGTTGAAGGTTGTGGCACTCGCCCCCAATCAGCCGTCTTATCGCATTTTAATTGTTGATGATCAACCAGATAATCGCCGTTTGATGTATGAACTGCTCACCCAAGTTGGGTTTGAGGTGCGGGAAGCCTGCAATGGACAAGAGGCGATCGCCATCCACGAAATTTGGCATCCTCATCTCATCTGGATGGATATGCGAATGCCTGTGATGGATGGCTACGAAGCCACTCGACAGATCCGAGCCATGTCTAACACCCATTCGCCCGTCATCATCGCCCTGACTGCTAGCGTTTTTGAAGAAAAGCGAGAGGCCGTCTTAGCGGCAGGCTGCAATGATTTTGTCCGTAAACCCTTCCGAGAAACCGTCATCTTCGAGAAAATAGCTGACTATTTGAACGTTGATTATCTCCATGAGGAGATCAAGCCATTCAACCTATCCACTCAAGCGGCTATCAATCCTCAAACCAACCTGGCTTCAACTGCTATTCAAGTCATGCCGATCGCCTGGATCACAGCACTGCATCAAGCCGCTATTCAAGTAGACTCTGATGTTTTGGTTCAGCTAATTCAGGAGATTCCAGAGGTACATCGCGAATTAACGCAATCCCTCACAACGATGGTGGAGCAGTTCGATTATGACAAAATCATCGCGTTGACGGAGAGATCTCTCTAAATCTCCCCATCCCCTCATCCCCCTATCCCTTTACGCCAGCTTCTGATGGTGAATCGCAGTTGGGTTGTTTTGCAGTATCCCATCTTCCAAATAAGTCACGCGATCGGCAACATCAATGATTCGAGGATCATGAGTCACCATAACGACCGTGCGATTTTCTTCCTTGGCAAGTTGGCGCAAGAGCGTGATTACGGCATGACCACTTTGAGAGTCAAGAGCCGCTGTTGGTTCGTCCGCCATGATAATTTGAGGATTGCCGGAGAGGGCACGGGCGATCGCCACCCGTTGTTTTTGCCCCCCTGACAAATCACGAGGTAAACTTTTTGCTTTGTTGGCTAAGCCAACTTGCTCCAGTAAGCCCATTGCTTCCCGTTTTGCGGCTCGTCCTTTAATCCCTTTCACATCAAGGGCAAGGGCAACATTTTCGAGTGCAGTCAGCGCCGGGAACAAATTAAATTCCTGGAAGATGAAACCAATATTCTTCAAGCGAAATTTTGAGAGTTGACTCTGGGACATCCGGGTGATATCTTGCCCTAAGAGACAAATGCCTCCGTCCGTTGGGGTGAGGATTCCGCCCAGAATCGATAATAGCGTGGTCTTACCGGAGCCAGACGGTCCCATGAGGAGGTGAATGTCGCCTTTATTAACTTCTAAGTTAATGTGCTTTAGGGCGTGGAATCGTTGAGAGCCGCTCTGGTAAATCATCTCCACACCTCTTGCCACGATCGCCTTTCCCGCCGTCCGGAATGCATCTAGCGTCGTTTCACAGCCTTGGCTGAAGACCTTAGCAGTAGATTCTGGCAAACTTACTTGAAAACTAATTGGTGTGGCAGTCATGAGTTATAGTCCAGTCAGTAGGAAGCAGGGTCTATGAAAGAGAGTTGTGTGAAGCGATGTAAAACGGTGCAGAGTCTATAAAACGGTGTGTTACGTCAATCTCAAATCCAGGAAATCAAAGCAGATCATGACGATCGACGTTTCCTGTAGTTCGAGTTTAAATTCACCTCTGACAAGCCGGAATTCGGACTTGAGGTTAAAAATCACCCGTCTCACATCCGCTCGTATTAGCCTATTCACTAGTGTAATCAGACCTGTCATAATCTGTAACGTTTACACAACGATCGACACAACTTAAGCGATCTTTCTAAAAGAATTACGATTTGAAGACGATCGCTGGATCAACGCGAGTCACCTTCTGAACCGCAAATAACGCAGAACCTACACACATAAACACGGTCAGCCCTAGAATGCCTGCGGCAGTAAGCGGAGTAATCAAAATCATGATGCCCTGAGTCGCAAATGTCCAAAAACCCAAACCGATGCAGAGTGCAAGGCTAGGGATGTAGCCCAAGACTCCCATCCACAATGCCTGCTGAATGATGATGCTATAGACAACCCGATTGGAAACCCCCATCGCCTTCAGAGTGGCATATTCCTTCAGATGGTCAGCGACTGAAGAATAGAGAATTTGTCCGACAATCACGCTGCCTACAATCATCCCGACCACTGCACCCAAACCAAGGATGAAGCCCACCCCAGTCCGTTGTACCCAGTAGGCACGAGTGCGTTTTGCCATCTCTCCACGGGTGAACGCATAGGTGTTTGGTAGAGATTGCTGTAACCGTTGTTTGAGTTCCTGTAAATCTGTTCCAGGTTCAGCCTTGATCAACACATGAGTCACGGGATCGGTTGCTGACAATGGGGTAGGCGCAGGATTCTCGTCCGGCGATTCTCCGAACACATTCATGCAGAAAAATTCCCCATTTTGCAGGCGGCAGTTAAGGTTTGCACTCCTTCCGCCTGTGGCGATCGCCTTGACGTTCTCCAGAGAGCTAAATAAATAGGCGCTAGAGGTAATCGACTGAGTATCTTCAGTCAGCCCGACTAGCGTGACGGCTAGCGATCCCATAGATGCCGTATCACCCACCTGCCGGACATCTAAACTATCGAGGTTAGACTTATCCGTAATGACCGTGTAGGGTTGCTTCAAATCGCTAAGGCTACCATCCATGACGGGAAAAGAGGCAAAAAGTTGCCCATCTGGATCAAATCCAAACAGACGAACCGTTGTGATATCTCCTTCAGAACTGCGCCAAATGCCAGCCCCCAGAAGCAAGGCTTCAGCCCGTTCTACACCCTCAACCTGTTGAGCTAGCGCTAGATGGCTTGCCGGAATAGGAATCGTCAATTCCAGGTTTACCATGTCGCTACTCGAAACCCAGATATCTGCCGCCGATCGATCGATCAAGATCCCAGTCGATCGACTAAACCCATTAAATACCCCCACTTGAATCGTCACCAGGCTAACAGCAAACATAATGCCAGCCTGGGCAACTAAGAAGCGGGGGATATCTTCAAACAGGTTTTTGCGGGCGATCGAGGTCATTGGGCAAGGAATGGGTGAATGATAGGTCGAGGGTATGCCTCTAGTATGACGAAGAGGCTGGAACTGTGCCTGACCCTTCCGTCATCCGATTGGGTGATCTTATGACGATTTTGAACCAACTGACGTATCCTACGACTCTACTCTGCTCTTGGCGTTTAGAGGAGATGACGTGTGCCAGTGAAAGGGGGTGTCTCCAGGCTATGAAAGCTTGCTCAACACGCCCAAAATCTGCTTGCTGCGCGGGGTAAGCAGGGTACGACGGTAGGCATCCGCCGCTTTTTTGATCCCTTCGGCTTGTGTAGGATACGGATGGATCACGCTCGACAGCTTACTCAGTCCGATTTTGTGGACGATCGCCGTTGTCACCTCGCTGATCATCTCTCCGGCATGACGCGCCACGATCGTCGCTCCGAGAATCTGGTCTTTACCCGTTGGATGGAGGATCTTGACAAAGCCCTCTTCTTCACCATCGGCGATCGCTCGATCCACGCTGCTAAACGGAATCTTAATCGTCTTCACGTCAATCCCTTTTTGTCGCGCTTCATGCTCATAGATGCCGACATGAGCAATTTCTGGGTCAGTGTAAGTGACCCACGGCATGATCAAGTCACTGAGCTTATAGCGAGTCAGCCCAAACGGAGAAAATAGCGTGTTTTTGATGACAATGCGCGCCGCCGCATCCGCCGCATGAGTAAACTTCCAATTCATGCAGATATCGCCTGCTGCATAAATTTTGGGGTGAGTCGTCTGGAGATAATCATCCACAAACACGCCTCGTTTCTGGTCATATTTCACGCCCACTGCCTCTAAGTTCAGCCCTTCTACGTTGGGCGCACGTCCGGCACCCGCCAAAATTTCATCTACCGTCACGGAATCTTCTTTGCCCTTCGAGACAAAATGAATTACTTTTCCGGTGGCTGTTTTCTCGACTCGTGTGAGTTGAGCATCCAGAACAAGGCGAATTCCTTCTCGAATGAACACCTGCTGCACAATTTCGGCGGCATCGGCATCCTCTTTGTTGAGCAGATGAGAACCACGATGAAATACCACCACCTGGCAACCTAATCGTTGGAATGATTGCGCCAATTCACAACCGATCGGGCCTCCCCCAATCACGGCGAGTTGGGAGGGACGATCGGTTAGCGAAAAAACGGTTTCGTTTGTGAGATAACCTGCTTCTTCGATGCCAGGAATTGAGGGTCTTGCTGCCCGTGCCCCCGTCGCAATCACGGCTTTTTTGAAACGCAAAATTTTACCGTCCACTGCAATCGTGCGATCGTCCGTAAACCGTCCTTCTCCCAAAAACACATCCACGCCTATATTCTGAAATCGTTCTGCTGAGTCATGATGACTGATGCCCGCCCGCAATCGACGCATTCGTGCCATCACTGCCGGAAAATCGACCTCGATCGATTCAGGGGGTTTAATCCCAAAGGGGGCCGCATCTCGCATCTCCGCTACCACTCGCGACGATCGAATCACACACTTAGAAGGGACACACCCCACATTCAGGCAGTCACCCCCCATCAAATGGCGTTCAATTAAAGCAACCTTCAGACCTAATCCCAATCCGGCGGCTCCAGCCGCGACGACTAATCCGGCTGTCCCTGCCCCAATCACAACCAAGTCATAACCAGGTTGGGGATCGGGATTGATCCAATGAGCCGGATGCACATGGGAAACCAATGTCTGATTGTATTCATCCATCGGTGGGACAATGACACGCTCAAAAGCGGCTTGAGACATCAGATATTCCTCCATTTCTCGGTGCTTAGTGTCTTGGTGGTTCCAGGCTAACCACAAAGGCAATAAAGACACTTTCTTGGTGCCTCCGTGTCTTAGTGGTTCGGTTTCTAAAACTGAATTTAACGCCATGTGCAACTTAGTTTATATCCTTGTGGGATGGGCGTCTCGCCCGTTCGGATCGGGGCAGGTAAGATGCCTACCCCACCAGAAATCAAGACTTTTAGCCATAAAGTTGCACGTCGCGTGATTTAACGATCGATTTCTAGCAATCGCTGGTCAGGCGATCGCACAGAACTCTCACAAAGTTTGTTCTTCCGAGATTTTATCTTCAGAGATGCTTTCGGCTAGGGCTTTCCGAGCGATGCGAGTCACATAGACTGTAACGGCAACGGTGGCAATAAATCCAATAATCCGGATTGCCCATTGCACCGTCGGATTGGTCGGTTGGTCGTCTGTGCCAATCATGGCAAGATTACCTGCTAGAGAACCCAAGTAGACATACATGATCGTGCCAGGAATCATGCCAACACAGCCTAAGAAATAATCTCGCAGAGAAACGCCTGTAACTCCGAAAGCGTAGTTCAGCAAATTGAACGGAAATACCGGAGAAAGGCGAGTCAACAGCACGATTTTGAACCCCTCCCGACCGACCGCTTGATCGATCGCCTTAAATTTAGAGTTTCCTTCAATCTTTTTAGAAATCCAGCCTCGTGCTAGATAACGTCCTACTAAAAATGCCAATGTTGCACCGAGAGTTGCTCCAATAAACACATAGATAGAGCCTTGAATCACGCCAAATACCACACCTGCGCCTAGCGTCAAAATTGATCCAGGTAAAAACGCAACCGTGGCGATAATGTAAATCGCGATGAAGGCGATCGCTCCTACGCTTCCCAATCCATCAATCCACTCCAGCACATTTCGTAACCACGCTTGAGGGTTAAATCCGCTGCCTCCTGTTGCGTCTTGAGCAAAAGCGGGTGCTGTGGTCAGCAGGAAAGCGATCAGAGATAGCCCCAAAATATTGAGAGTTTTCTTCAATAGTCTTGAACGAAACGGTCGCACAGGCGGGTTATTCATAGCTCACCATCTCCAATTCAAAATCTCCAATCCGGATATGAACGGTTTCTCGGTTGCCTTTACTGTAAACGCAATTCATGCCTGAAGGATGATGAGTCTCTGAGCCAAGTCTTAGGGCTTGCTGAGAAGGGCGATCGCATTACTGTCAGTGTGATCAGTATCACTGCTTAAGCACGTAAGCAATTACACATCAATATTCTGGGTAATCTTGCGGTTTTTTTACGGAAGCTTTATACAGCGTTCAATATTCACCTGATATTCTTGTGACTAGAGGTAAGGTTGATACGTAACAAAAGCCCAATATAAAGTGGGAGCGTTCTACCAGATATTTCCTAACTATTCAAGCGACAAGTCATCTTGATTTCCAACTTCAGGTTTGTGTTCCTAGTTGGATATCTAGTTCAAGCTCCCATTCAATCAAGGCTTGTTTGCGATCGCTTCATGGGTCACTGCCAAAGATTGTGTTGCTTCGGTTTGCAGATCGATTGCGATCGAACTGAGTATTCCTCTGTGCATTTACAAAACTAAAACATTTCACCCATAAGCCTCCACGATCGCTATCCGGCGATCGGGTTTGGTGTAAATGTACTGGTTCACGTTCCTTGTAGTTTCCTGTTTTTAAGGATTTCAACCTCTATGAAGCTGTTCACTCACCTCTTGAAATACGGCGCTACTACCCTAGTAGGACTTGTTGGGTTGGGAGTAGCCGCAAACTCGGCGCAAGCTTTTTCTGTTACACCCACAGATGATGGTCAAGGTCTTGTCCAAAAAATTTTGGGATCGGGAATTAGTGTAGTACCTGGCTCCGTAACTTACAGTGGTGCAAGCGGCACGTCAGGAATTTTCACAGGTGGACTATCAACCGGGATCGGTATTGATTCCGGTATTATCTTGACTACTGGACAGGCGATTGATGCCCTCGGTCCTAACGATTTGGACAACACAACCACCCAGAATGGTGAACCTGGGGATGCAGACTTAGACGGTCTAATCCCTGGATTCAGCACACTTGATGCACTGACGCTTGAATTTGACTTCATCTCTACTGGAGGCGATCTCTTCTTCAACTACGTTTTGCATCTGAAGAATACAACGAGTTTGTCAACTCATCGTTCAATGATGTCTTCGGCTTCTTCTTGGATGGACAGAATATTGCCTTAATTCCAGGTACAACAACACCCGTAGCCATCAATACCGTTAATAAGGATGTTAATTCTGCCCTATTCAATGATAATGACCGAAGCGATGTTGGAGTTCCAACCCCTTTTGACATTGAATACGATGGTTTCACTTCAATCTTCACGGCTCAGGCGCTTGGATTAACACCAGGACAACACCGGATTAAGTTAGCGATCGCAGATGCTGGCGATTTTAATCTTGATTCTGCTGTCTTCATTCAAGCAAATTCATTCTCAGATACACCAACTGAGGCAATTCCTGAACCGATTTCAGTTTTGGGAACATTAGCCGCAGGTGCATTTGGGGCAAACTTTATGCGGAAGCGGAAGCAGAAGCAAGCCGCACTGGATACCGTTAAGGTGAAGGCTTAAAACTAGAGTGAAATAGTGCGGGCAATATTCAATTTGTCCGCACTCAATTCGTCTAATCTAGAGGAAAACTTGCATCCTAGATCTAATCCAGGAAATATTCCATGAATGGCGTCCGTCATCTTCAATCTTTTTCACTCAAAGATGTTCGATATTGGTTATTGGGCATTGCCGCAGGCTTAGAAATAATTTTCTTGACGCTAGTGTGGAAGGCGGATGATATTGGTCATTTGGGAATGAGTATCTTGCTGTTGTTAGCCGCAGGAACGTTAGTTTGGGAAAAGCACCATGATTTAAATTTTGAGAGTGGAATTCTGCCGAGTCTTTTAGGTGCAGGATTGATCAGTTGGGTACTATGGCAAAGTACGAATTTGATTGATAATTACACGCTTCGTCTATTGTCATTCACGTCTGCGCTTGGAGTTAGTTTGTTGGCATCCGGTTTCAAGGGATTGAGGCAATATTGGCAGGAACTCGTAATTCTGTTCTTTCTTGGTGTACCCAGCGTCATTGCCTTCCACTTATTTGATATTTCTTCATTGACGGCTGAATTTGGGGCATCTCTTTTATGGTATTCAGGTTTTGATGTTTCAGTTCAAGGAATTGATATTTTCCTTCCAGAAGGAGGCGTTAAGGTTGTCTACAGATGTTCTGGTATTGAAACAATTAACTATTTATTAGCCATTTCAGTGACAACCCTTGTGATGTTCCCTATTAGCGGAATTAAACGATTTTTTGTGCCGATTCTAGCGATCCTTTTGGGTTTCTTTGTCAATGGAATTCGAGTGGCTTTGCTGGCCATCCTAGCCATCTCTAATCGAGATGCATTTCATAGTTTACATGGGGGAACAGCCTCTTATTTTTTTGCCATGATTGGCATCCTAGTTTTTGGCACATTTTACTGGTTTCTGCTTCAACAGGAAGAAAACCAGAGTGCAGATGAATCAGAGGAGGCTGACAACGCATGATGGGCTGGAATTATCTCCGAGTGTCATTGTTGGCAGTTTTGTTTGGAGCGATCGCCCTTGTTTTCATCAGAATAATGATCATTCAACCCGATCGCCCATCCCCGACTGAAGAATTATCATTTCATCTCTCGTCAATTCTTGATATCGATTCAATCTCCATTCACTAAATACACAATGTTCAAGAACTATGACTAAAGCAGGTAGAAATACAGAAACAAATCTGACAAATAATACCAGTAATCACTCAACTACTCAGCCCATTGAGCAGGTTCAGAAATTAGTTGAATCGGTAGAGCAAATCTGGCAATCAAGTTCTGGGTTGACACGCTCAATCTCTATTCTTCGTTGGATTGGCTATGCTCTGTTGATATTGGCTGCATTTGATTTCATTACAATTCTGATTCCGCCTAACTTTCGGAATCCAGCTTGGGAACTTCAGATCTATGGAGAACTAATCGAACGGGTTCCTGTGCCATTGATTGGTTTGGGATTGGTATTTTTAGGCGAACGGGACGATCGCTCCAAATGGGAATTACACCTCTTACGAGTTCTCTCTTGGCTCTCCTTGATAACGGCGATCGTGTTCTTCTTGATGATTCCCTTGAATGTATTCAATACGATTCGGCTCGATCGCGTGAGCAATGAGCAAATCACTACTCAAGCTCAGCAAGGAACGCAAGTCATCCAGAATATTCGGACTCAGCTGGAGCAAGTTTCTACGCCTGAACAGATGGAGCAACTCTTAGCTGCTTTGAACGGAGGTCGCGCTCCAGACATTCAAAACGATGAGCAATTTCAACAAGCGAAAGAGCAGCTTAGTTCCTTTGTCACTCAAGGTGAAACCGCACTGAAAACTCAAGCACAGACCACTCGATCAAATCAACGCCTTGGCTTGTTCAAAACATCCATCAAATGGTCGTTAGGAGCCTTAATTGCAGGTGTCCTATTCGGAATGATTTGGCGTGGTACTCGTTGGACACGAAGCCGCCGTAAGAAGAGCCGTTAATTTCATGATGCTCTCACATGGCAAATTGAAGTGTAAATATTTGCAACGATTTGCGTAAATTTCACACCTAGTAGGGATGTATATTTTGTAAGGCAATTCCTACTTCGATCATTACAGAAAATTGCAACCATGAACATTCAACCACATAAGCAGCCTAAATCTCAATCCGATGTTTCCGGTGGTCGTTTCAACTTTTTATCAGGTGCGCGGAAGCGTTGGTTAGCGATCACGTCTATTTTGGTTAGCAGTGCGGTAGTAACTCTGGCTCCAAACCCAGCAATCAGTCAGTCGAATTATCGGACTCACGCGGCGTTTGCGATCTCGTCTTCAAACGGCAATTTCTTGGGTTACGCGACTCAATATGGAACGCGCGAAGACGCAGAATACAATGCATTGTTAGCTTGCGGCTATTCCGATTGTGAAATTGTTCTGTGGTATTCAAATGCGTATGGCGCAGCCGCACGAGCCGAGGATAACACGCTGGGTTGGGCTTGGGCAGAATCAAGAAGTCAAGCTGAACTGAATGCACTGGAGGCTTGTCGGAATACCTCTTATACACCAGACACTTGTGGTCTGACACTGAGCTTGCATTCTAGCGAATACTAATCCTCGTTTCAAAATTTTCTGTAACGCATGATGCATTGGGGGTAGGCACACGACCTACCCCTACCATTGGGTATGTAAATCGTTTCATCCCATCATTCAGCAACGCCCAAAAATCTTTTCAATCACAGTTGCTACCACTCGATCGGGTGTTGATGCACCTGACGTGATTCCGACAACAATTTGACCATCCGGAAGCCAGCCCTCTTTCACTTCGAGATCTTGGTGGAGCGGTTTGTGTTCGATACGATTCCCTGCACCAATCCGATCGCCACTATCAATGTGATAGGAGGGAATGCCACGTTCGATCGCAATTTCTTGCAAATGAGTCGTGTTGGAGGAGTTAAAGCCACCGATCACAACCATGAGATCTAGCTTCTCATCTACCAGATTAAACATGGCATCTTGACGCTCTTGAGTCGCATCACAGATCGTGTTAAAGCTGAGGAAGTGTTGGTTCAATTTATCAGGACCATATTTCTTCATCATTGTATGCTCAAAGAGTTTACCGATCTGTTCGGTTTCGCCCTTCAGCATTGTTGTTTGGTTCGCAATTCCGATTCGTTCAAGATCGCGATCGGGATCAAATCCAGTGGAGCAAGTACGGCTGAATGTGGTCATGAATTCATCTCGATTGCCGCCATTCAGAATGTAATCAGAAACATAGTGCGCTTGCGCCATATTCAGCACGATCAAATAGGTACCTGCAAATGAGCTAGTCGCGATCGTCTCTTCGTGATTGTATTTGCCGTGAATAATTGAAGTGTAATCGGCTTTTTTGTGCTTCTCGACCGTATTCCAAACTTTTGATACCCAAGGACAGGTCGTATCAACGATCGTGCAGCCCATCTCATTCAAAAGCTGCATTTCCTGAACACTCGCACCGAAGGCAGGCAAAATTACGACATCACCGCGATCGACCACCATAAAATCTTTCTGACCCGCCTCAACAGGAATGAAACCCACTTCCATTTCCCGCAATCGTTGATTCACAGAAGGATTGTGGATAATTTCATTAGTGATCCAAATTCGCTCAGTTGGGAAGTGCTGCCGAGTTTCATACGCCATTGCTACGGCTCGTTCTACACCCCAACAGAAGCCAAACGCCTCTGCTAAGCGAATCGTCACATCTCCGCGTTGGAGCGTATAGTGGTTCTCCCGGATTTGCTGAATCAGTTCGCTCTGATACTCTGACTCCATCTGTCCGGACACTTCTGCCTCATGCCCAAATCCCTTGCGATGGTAATTTGCCGAACTATTGAGCGATCGTTTAAAGGCTTTCGTATCCATGCCTATCCTTGTTTATCTATCCACACCGTCTGTATTCAGAGTATCAAAAGAGGGGATGTAAGGATGAAGGATGTAAGGATGAAGGATGAAGATTTGTCCTTTGTTATCCCATTTCCCATCCACCCCCATCCACCCATCCACCCATCCACCCATCCCATCCACCCATCCCCTCACTCCCTCAGATCCGGTTCCAACACTTCTCGGCTGTATACCTGTAGTGCGATACTCCAAACATGGTAGCCTTGAGAGTTCAGGTGCAATCCATCCGTGCTGACTTCCATTCGCAAGTTCCCTTTAGAATTGGCAAACAAAGAATAGAGATCGAGGAAGTAAACGCCTTCTTGTTTTGCGATCGCTTCTAGCTCCTGGTTTAATTCGCGGATATCGCTGTTGGAAAGATCGAGGAGGCGATCGCGTCCTTCCCAGGTTGCCTTCTCGCCAGCGTGGGGCAACATAGATTGCACAACAATTTGAGCCTGAGGATGGATCTCTTGAAGATAGCGAATGATTTCCTGCTGATTGTCCAAAATGACTTGAGCCTCAGTTCCCCGCAGCAGATCGTTAATGCCAATCATGACAAAAATCGTTTCGGGTTGAGTTTGGTCAAACAGGTCAAGGCGTTTTAGCAAGCCAAATGAGGTTTCGCCAGAGATTCCTTGATTGAGCCAATGGCGCTCAGGAGGCAACTCATTTTCGGGAAACCAAAGGCTAATGGAGTCGCCTGCCAAAATCGAAAGGCGATCGGGGTTTCGTTCGGCGGCAACTTCTGCTTCTTGCGCGAGCAAATCAACCCACTGTTGATAGTTAAGTTGGTGACGTGGACCTAGCGACGAGGACGAGGGCAAGGGTGAAGAAGCGGTCAAGCTTACGGATGTTGTGATTGTTGTAGTACTGGCAGGAACAGGTGAAGCGGTCGTTGGATTGGAGCCACGGAGTAGTAAGAGAAGCAATACAGCTAACAGAAATCCATTCGCAGCTAGCGAGAGAAAAACCCATCCTGGCAGCAAGCGCAGGCGTAAAAGGGCAGGGGAGAATTTGAAGAAGTGAGTCGCTGAACGAAAGCGACGCTTGTCAACTCGTTTCACTGAGCGTTTGTTACGCACTAGATAGAAAGCCATCCAAGCCAACCACAATCAGATTTATGCGGGCAATTGAGCATTATATCGGTCTTAGATGCTCCAGACATTATCAGGCGAATTGCAGTCGATCGGGACACCCTTCAATCGATCGGTCGCAACGATCGTCTCCACCCTGCCTCATGTCCAGGAGAACTGATTCTAACCAAGTACAGCTAGAATAACTCAAAACAGTACAGGGAACTAGATTTCAGGCATTGAAAGTAATTCTGACATCGCACAATAATACCTTGAACCTACCGATCTGAGGAGAAGGTTCAAAAAAAGAAAAAGTCGGCGAAATTCACCGACATCCAACAGGAGTATGGAACATTTGAGCTAGTATTTAGCGATCGATTAACCAAACCAGCCAATGCGCCCTTGAGTAGCATGGAACAAACAGGCAAGATCCCCGTCCCACAAAGGCTCCATGCATTGGAATCTGCAAGAGCATACTGACGATCAGTTTACTAACTAACGGTCTAGTAGTTGCTAGCAACGCCTGTAGAACTGGTAGTAGTTCCTATAGAGGTACCCGTTACACCACCCGTCTCCTTAAGGAAACCACTGTAAGCTTCCATCCCATGTTCGCCGATATCCAAGCCCAAGAGTTCTTCCTCTTCGGAAACACGAATACCCAGGGTTGTTCTTAGGGCAATCCAGAAAATGGAAGAGAGCAAGACAGTCATGCCACCGACTGAAAGAACACCAACGAGTTGAATAATAAACTGTCCTAAGCCACCGCCAAAGAGTAGACCCGCTGCCGGACCTGCGCTGTAGAGGGCACCAGGCTCTTCACTCGGACCGAGAGCAAACAAGCCAACCGCCAGCGTCCCCCAAATCCCATTCACTAAGTGAACAGAAATTGCGCCAACTGGATCATCAATTCGGATTTTGTCGAAATAGATCACAGCAAAGACAACAATGATACCGCCGATGATGCCAATCACGGCTGATGAGCCAACGTTGATGAAAGCACAAGGTGCCGTAACAGCAACTAGACCTGCCAAGATGCCATTGATAATCATAGACAAATCTGGCTTACCCAACACCAACCAGGCTGTAACGGTTGCCGCCACGCCACCAAATGCTCCTGCTGTGTTAGTTGTGACAGCAATGTGAGCAATCAGTGAACCATCACCGACGCTCATCGTGGAACCAGGGTTGAACCCGAACCAACCCAACCACAGAATCAGAGTTCCTAGCGTCGCGATGCTTAGGTTATGTCCTGGCATGGCTGTCACTGAACTATCAGAATTGTATTTGCCGATTCGGGCACCTAGGAATGCTGCACCCATCAACGCAGCCCAACCGCCAACTGAGTGAACAACCGTAGAACCAGCAAAATCCCAAAAGCCGTATCCAGCTAGCCAGCCACCGCCCCAAATCCAGTGTCCTGTGATGGGGTAAGCAACTCCAATCAGCAGGAGGCTGAAGATCAAGAAGTCAACAAACTTAATTCGTTCAGCTACCGCCCCAGAAACGATCGTTGCGGCGGTTCCAGCAAACACGAGTTGGAAGAAGAACTTAGCCAGCAGCGGCACACCCGTCCAACTAAGGGAAGCGTAAGCTCCTTGATAGGCATCTGCCGTTGCAGGGCTGTTATCAGCACCAGATAGAAAGAAAAGACCTTCAATCCCGATAAAACCATTGCCATTGCCAAACATTAAACCGAAACCGAGAACCCAGAAGGCAATGGTAGAGAGGGCAAATACAATCAGGTTTTTGGAAAGAACATTGACGGCATTCTTCTGGCGGCAGAATCCAGTCTCCAACATACAAAAACCAGCGTTCATGAAGAACACCAGCATTCCAGCTACCATCACCCACATCGTGTCAAGACCAACCTTGAGTCCTTCTGTGGCGGTTGCTATGTCTTCAAGGGATGGCGTCTGAGCATGGGCGGCTACGCCACTAACCAGGACAAGCAGAACAGCTAAGGGAATACAAGCTTGCCACGCTGGAGTCAGCCGCTTCAGTTTTTTCAATAGGGGAGAAACGAGAGGAACGTCGGTTTGCCAATTCACTGACGATCGCCCACCCCTGCTTTTTTTTCTTTTGAGAATTAGTTTAGACATCGTTACCTGGGTGTTCCTTAAGTAGTGGATACGTTGCATCTGTAACTTGGTAAGAGAGATACAGAATCTATACCGTTCGGATAGGAGGAGCAACCCATACCTTTCAGCAGATCCCATCAACATGAGATCGCAAACTATCCTGCATCTACCTGAATCAGCCCCGCTCAGCGCTAGCACAGCTTAGCATGAGGTTTAAGCACTGAACTATCTAAGGGACTTTAAAGATTAGGTGATTATTTCTCAAGATTTCATCAATTTTGCATAATGCAGTTCTGTATCGCAAAGCACAATTCTTCCAATCGAGCAAGTATTTTTTGAAACTCGTATTCTGGATTTACCCCGAAATCTCGAAGATTCGAGTTCTAAGCACCGATTAAGTTTCTATTAAGTTTCTTATAGATTTCCGTAAATCTCAACAATGAGATCCATTTTCAACGGCATGTCCTCAGTGCCTATCCGAAAACCCATTTTGTAGTGGACAATGCCCACCCTGCGGGTAATACCAAATAATAATGAGATCCATTTTCAACAGACTATTTTTAATATATTGTTTCATCCTCTTGCCGCCATGCTGGATCAACAATGCAAATGAATATCAGGGGTTCAGTTTTGGGGTTATGGATAAACTGTTTGGCATCGGGCGGGATGTATATTGCGTCTCCCGGTTCAACAGCCTGAGTTTCGCCATCAATATGCATTTCTCCCAGCTTATCCGGATGCAGCAACTCGCGTAATTGCGTGTCATCACCTGCAATAAACTCCGGACAAGCCTGCAACTTTTGAATTAGCATATCCCACAAGATGTGTAATTAACGCTCTGTCTGACTACTTTTTTCTTGCTCATTCCCGATTAGTTGCCCAATAGGAAGCAGGTTCATAATCAGAACAGCCGATCGCCGCATCCGAAAGGGCTTTTTTAGGATGAACCGGACATTTGAGGTGATAGTTTCCGGTAAAAAATCGACAGTTGGCACAAGGAACCTGGTGCATCTGCTTGGCATTTGCCACTCCCTCGCGGACAGCCGCCCACATACTCCAGAACAGCATCAGCACCAATACCCAAGCCGAGACAAAACAGATGGGTACAGTTAGAAATTGAATTGCTTGAATAAGCCCATGAATTAAGGCGTAAGCAAGTTGAAACATAAGCAGAATGAATGCAGCGCAAATAACTTTAACTGTAGTAGCTAGGCTTGCTCTCAAGCATTGACTTTTATGAATAAGTTTTATGAATAATTAAGGTTATGTAACGTATTACCAATGGTTGCCATCCTCCAACAAGGCGAACCAGTAGTAGGAAGTGTAAAGTTAGTTTTCGTCATAAGGTACATCGGGACAAACGCTTCACAGTCTGACTCGTTGGTTCACGATACCCATGTAAATTTAGAGGTGCAAGTCTAGAGGTTTAAATGGCATTACATCACAGTACGGGTCGCTGGCGCTTGGGGCTATCCCTGGCGCTGGTGACGGCTTTTTTGTGGGGAGTTTTACCGATTGCGCTAAAGGTTGTTCTGCAAGCGGTTGACATTTACACCGTGACATGGTTTCGCTTTCTTATGTCTTTCGGGCTATTAACCATTTACCTGGGCGCACGAAAACAGCTACCAACCTGGGAGAAATTACGATCGGCACGACTGAATTTGTTGGCGATCGCCACCCTTTCTCTAGCGACTAATTACCTGCTTTATCTCAAAGGGCTTTACGAAACTTCTCCTACTAACTCCCAAGTCATCATTCAATTGGCTCCTGTGCTGATGGGCATGGGAGGATTGATGATTTTCAAAGAACATTACACTCTGCGGCAATGGACTGGCTTGGGAGTGCTGATCCTGGGTATGACATTATTTTTCAACGATCAACTTCAGATCTTGGTCAGCGCGTCTACTCAATACCTGATCGGTAGCAGCATCCTCGTCTTCGCCGCCGCCGTTTGGGCAATCTATGCACTGGCACAAAAACAATTGCTGCAACAGTTATCCTCTCCTGTGATCATGTGGTTGATCTACGGCGGTAGCACGCTGCTATTCACTCCAACAGCCTCGCCTCACGAATTGCTAACCTTGACGCCCCTGCAATGGGGAATGTTGCTCTTTAGCGGTTTCAATACCTTTGCGGCTTATGGAGCCTTTGCTGAAGCGTTGGATCACTGGGAAGCGTCGCGAGTGAGTGCAGTGTTGTCGCTAACCCCTATCATTACATTAGGGTCAGTTTTTGGCGTGGCTACTCTATTTCCCGTTTTAATTGATCCCGATGCCATGACAGCTTTAGGAGTGACAGGAGCCATCTTAGTCGTATTGGGTTCGTTTAGCATTGCTTTGGGAAAACGATCGCGTAAACTGCTCTCCGCGTTTCAGGAGGTCGATCGCTCAATGAACCCATAAGCGTTTGAATCGTAAAAAGATCTAAACTCCGATTGGGAAACGGGGGTTTTGTGGGATGATTGTTTAGTATACTTTGAGATTGTCAAACTAGTAGACAGGAATCATGGTTCTTCAACTCGGTGATACAGTACCCAACTTTACCCAAGACTCCAACGACGGCAAGATCGATTTTTATGAATGGGCTGGCGACAACTGGGTTGTCCTCTTCTCCCACCCTGCGGACTATACACCCGTTTGTACGACAGAACTTGGCGAAGTTGCTAAGCTCAAGCCCGAATTTGACAAGCGTGGGGTTAAAGTCATTGCGCTAAGTGTTGACGATGCAAACTCTCACAAAGGCTGGATTGGCGACATCAACGAAACTCAGAGTACCACTATTAACTACCCTATCATTGCGGACGTTGACAAATCGGTGTCCGATCTCTATGGCATGATTCATCCCAATGCAAACGCCAAAGTGACTGTGCGTACTGTGTTTGTGGTTGATCCTAACAAAAAGCTACGTCTGACGTTGACCTATCCGCCTAGCACCGGACGTAATTTTGAAGAAATTTTGCGTGTCATTGACTCTTTACAGCTAACCGATAACTACAGCGTTGCTACTCCGGTGAATTGGAAGGATGGAGAGGATGTCATCGTTGTCCCATCCATCTCTACTGATGAGGCAAAGCAAAAATTCCCCAAAGGGGTCACTGAAGTGAAGCCTTACTTGCGGACAACGCCTCAACCTAATAAATAGATCTGCGATCGAAGTTCTTGGCATAGCCCCCTAAATCTCTCAGTTCTGGGGGATTTTGAAGATGGGATTCTCTCAAATTTGGGGGCTAATAAGTAGTCAGATAGAGTAAATTACACCTCTTGTGGGATGGGCATCTTGCCCGTCCGGGCGGGTGTTCGCGAAGCGTGTCCGTCAGTTATGCTTTGACCTGAGTCATCGTGACTTTAAAGTTTTTATCACTCTTGGGGATGTTGCGATGCAGGACATCGGATAGACACTGAGTTGTCTGGATAATTTCAAAACCAACAGGTGAGAAGGTGGTTTCATTGAAGATATTTTCAGCCAACAGCGGATTCGTGAGAGCTTGAGAAAACGCATCAATGCCAACTAGCCTACCAATTAAAGAGCCTACCGCCGAATTTTCCCGTGCATCTTCGGCAAACAATCCAACATAAAACTCAATCTTATCGACATCACCATACAAGTGTTTGAGTTCCTGTTGCACTATCTCGTTTTCGGTAATTTGATCGAAATCGGTCACTCTCGGAAATTTACACATCTCCCGATAGTCGTTGTAGCTAGCTAGCCTTGCATCTCGACCCATCTGAAGACTGCGCTTATCGGTTTCCAGTAGGAATTCAGGTGTGTTCAACATGCCAATTCTGCCAGCGGGTTGTAAGGAGGCAGCTTCAAACCAGCGTCCTAACCCTCGATCGATGAGCAGAGCGTTGTTCCACAGGGTCTGCGTGAAAGGCAGATCCTGTCCGTCCAAGCGAACTGTGTTGGGAACGGCACTATGCCAGCGATACAGTAAGTTAAATTCTAGGGTCATCCAATTCTGGCGATACCATTTCTCGTTGGTAAAGGAGCGTGGATCGGCAATAAATTTGAAGTGATAAGGCGCAATATGGTTGATATATTCCTCAATTACAATTTTGATCAGTAGAACGATAACAATATTCCTTGCGGTTTGGAATAATCGATCGTCCTCATCCTTCCAGGTGGAATAGTTTTCTGCTAAAACATCACAAATTCGGTTGTGTTCTCTTAGAAAAAGAGTGTTCATCATCACATAACCGATTTGAACATTTCCTCGTTCATTCCCAACTGCAAAAATCTTATCTCGCTTTTCTTGATCGAGTTCAGGAGGCGTATATATATTTATGGTTTTGAATTCTTCTTTGACAACGCCATCTTGAAAATAGTAAGGAAGATACTCTTCATCATTGATAAACTGGCTCTTGAGTTTACCGCCTTTTCCTGATCTCAAGACTTCGGTGATTTGCCGATTTAACCCATACAATGGACTGAGATCAATATCATGATTGGATGTATTTTTCAGATTATTATCGCGACTAGTTCGCAAAAAACCGTCTGTAAACCACTGAGCGAAGTAGGGAAATAAAAGCGTGGATTTTTCCGATAAGATGGTGTCGCCTTTTCTGAAAAATAGATGATCTGCAATCTCGTCAATCGATCGTAACTTTCCTGGATCAATATTGACTGGAGGGAGGTGCCGTCCACTGTAGGTTCGATCGATTAAAGAATCCCACGAGGTGTAATCTGTCAGGGTACTCAGCGGATAGGGGCGCGTTTTGGCTTTGTAAATCGCACTATTGATCAGGAATTTATTAACCTGACGTTTCAGCCAATCGTTGCTTTGAACAAACGCCCAAAACCACGGAAAATTTGTTAAAAGGAAAAATTCGATTTGATTTCTCAATCCGTCATTAGCTGTACTTCTGCCTTTTGCCATAATCCTACATGTTTAGATGATTGAATTGTCCTGACCTCGATTATTTGGAAGTCAGGAGAACCTTCCAACTTGAGAGTACGACCTAGCCATCGTAAGCGATGACGAAACGTTCCGGGAAAGGAGTGCCCTGAAAGTCAATTTTTCCTTCATCCCCTGGAATTAACCGCACACCAGGTCTGAGAAGCACTTGTTTGATCGTTTCTGGAATTTGCATCATTCCAACATACTTTCCTAAACAGGTGTGATGACCGTAGCCAAAATGCATGTAGTGATAATCAGGTCGATCGATAGAAAACGCTTCAGGGTCAGGGATCTCATTGGCATCAAACCCAGCGGATGCAGTGCAGGCGAACACCAAACTTTTGGCAGGAATCCGAGTTTCTCTTGCCGTTCCAGCCGCCAGTATGTAATCTTCCTCACACAAGCGGAATACCAAGGGATTAATTGGGTTAAAGCGTAGAGCTTCCCAAACATATCGATCGAACTTCCCGTCATCGTTCGCTTGGGCAGCTTGCAAGGCTTCCTGAAAGAGGGTGGGGTTTAGCAGAAGTTGCTCCAGAGCTTGCACGATCGCCTGAGATGTGGTTTCCCCTGCCCCAATTAACAACCCTGCCATATTGGAGATAATTCTCTTGTCATCAAACAAAATATCTTCGGCAAAGTGAGTTTTGACCAATCGAGTAAACACATCCTCTACAGGTGCAGGCTGAGGATCTGGAGTGGGCTGAGGAGGACTAGTTTTAGAGAAAAGCTTATCTAGAAACGCTTTCAGCAATTCTCCAACTGACATGTTCTCTACAGAATTATGATTTGAGTCTTGAGCAATCTGAGATCTTTTCTCCTGCAAGAGCTGAGCCAAATAAGCCGTCATTTCCTTGCCTGCTTGAACGGCTGCCTCATGGATCTGAGGGTCATTGGGTAAATTCTTAAACATGTCTGTCTGAGTTGCCCGTGACCAACGATACATGCTCTCTAAATCTGGACCAGGGAAGCCAAAGTAGTCTCCGCATACTCGAATAGGAACATACCGCCCTAATTGACTAACAACCTCAATTTGACCCGTTTCTGCCCGTTGATCAAGGGAGGCTTTAGCAATTTCGCCTGACATTTTACGAACGGCTGGCAAATCCTCTCGTTGCAACATAGTTTGCATAATAGACTTTTCTCGCCAGTTAATTTCGGTATTATCTCTAGCGAGCATGAAAGGACCTCCTACAACGGGATCCATTTTGGGAGCATAAAGCCTGACGGAGAAAACGTTTTCTCGTGACAATATCTCTTGCACATCATGAAATAGCGTCACCAGAATGAACTTTGGCGTAATGAAAATCGGGCGATTTTCTCGAAGTTCTTTAAAGAATGGTCGCCAATCTGTACGAATCCAACGGTTTACAAGCTGAACTTTTTCAGCAGGGTGATCCATTGAGATACTATCGTACTGTTCTAGGTATGACATGATATTAAAGCCTTGCCAAGGTCTGGGGGTTGAAAGATTCAGAGCTTTAATCTGAGCCTTGAACTAACAGTTAAACCTCATCCTGATTTCATTTAGGATTACTTTGTTCTGCTAGAAATAAAGCAACCACATCTACATCTAACTTAGAAGGCGAATCGTCAACAGAACACAAGGATAGAGATAAATATTTTGTCGCTTTTTATCGTTGATGAATTTAGAAATTGGCTTGATATTACTACAGTGATTGCTCCATGAAAAAGAATTTAATGATAGCTTCAACATTCCGTCCGTTATTAAGAAATGTTGGACAGTATTAAGAGAGTTTGTGATACTGCCACTTGACGAATAGATTCAATGGGAAACAGCAGTCAAGGTTGTTCGCGATCAGAAATCCTGTATTCAGGATCACCTTTGGAAGAAGCTTCCTCCATAAAGACAGCTAACTTTTTTCCTGCCTTTTGCTTCACTGTGTTTTTAATCACAGGAGCCCAACCAAAAAAACGACCCATTAATCCTAGCGCCATATTTGACCATTTCCAAAAATCCCAATTGTCCTGATGTTTAATAATTTTTCCATCCTTGAATTCAAATCTTGCCTCAACGACATTATGAACTGTTCGACCTGTTTCTGAAAAATTGTATGTTGCCTCCCAATGAGCAATACCCATTTCATCATTGGCAGCAAAATCAATCAGTGTCACGTCTAAATCAGTTGCATTCTTGCAAAGCATGTACCACATGGCTGCCACTGCATCTCCTCGTAGGTCAAACAATGCATCCGAGAAATCAACACTTGGGTGATAGCATTGAATCATTCCCTTATAATCTCTGTCTTTAAAGCTGGTATAAAATCTTTGAATTAATTTAGCATTTGGATGCTCATTGTTCATTTTAGGAAGGCTGTTGTTTTTAGATGATGAGGTCATAGATTCTAAGGTTGAAGAAGAGTGAAATATCCAGACTAGATTAGATAAAAAATCGATGTAGCAGAAATCACGTAACCTAATTAGGCAACTTCTGCTACGAAGCCTATGATGTAATGTAAGGAGATTTCCGACAGATAAAATACCTGCGTAGGATGGGCAAAGGCATCCGTGCCCATCCATGATTCTGGCTGACGATGGGCACGGGTAAGACCCTTTGCCCATCCTACGAATTGGTAGATTCTT
>JAAUSF010000035.1 GCA_012033255.1 Cyanobacteria bacterium RU_5_0 | reverse complement strand
AGGTGTAAAGATTGCAGTTACACTGGGCAGTTGAGGGCTTTGATGATTCTCTCACAACCGGATACCGCTGAGGGGACTAACCTAAACTCACCACACTTACGCATTCCTGTCAATGCGTAAGTCCTATATCAATCCGGTCTGCCAGGTTGTAGTTGACCATACCGCGCAACATCCCCAACCAAGAAACCATCGTTTCTGCTTGGTGGACATTTGGGATGAGCTTAAAGCGGTAAGCGGTCTGCATCACTACCTTGAACTGTGCTATCAATATGATAGCAGTCAAGGAATAGAAGTGCCACCGTGAAACAGGTTTTAATTCGAGTCTCCGAAAAAGAGCTTGAACATCTCAAAAAATACTGTGAACTCACAGAGCGAACGCAGAATGACGTACTGCGTGAGTTAATCAGGAGATTGTCAGTCTCCGGGGCATTGAACCCCATCGACTGACGCTCAAGCTCCCCCATACGACCAAGGCTAAAGCCTATGGTCGCAGTACCCCGGAGGTCTAGATGGTTTATAAATTGCGATTGGATGCTTCTACGGCTCCAAGTCGTTTTAATGTAGCGATTTGGGCATCTGTTAATCCTTTAACTCCGGTAATATCCATTCCTTCATAAGGACGATCGGCTCTCAGTGTTTTCAAACATTCCCCCATCTCAACATCCCAAAGTTTAATGGTTTCATCGTTGCTGCCGCTGGCAAGGAGTTTTCCATCCGGACTCCAAGTTAGCGATCGGACTAAATTGCTGTGTCCTTGCAAGACATTCAAACAGTCACCCGTATCGGGATTCCAAAGCCGTATTGTGTGATCATCACTGCTACTCGCAAGGACAGTTCCCTTGGGATGCCATGCGACAGACCATACCCAATTTTGGTGAGCATCTAAAGTTTGCAAACATTCATTCGTAGTGACATTCCACAAGCGCACAGTACAATCATCGCTACTGCTGGCAAGCACTTGTCCATTGGGATGCCATGCGACGCAAAGTACCCAATTGGTATGTCCTTGCAGCGTCTGCAAACATTCCCTCGTTGCCGGATTCCACAGTTTCACCGTGTGGTCATCATTGCCTGTGGCGATCGTTTGTCCATCGGGACTCCACACCGCAAATAAAATTCGACTTGAGCTACTTTGCAACCCTTCCAACCCCCGACCGGTAGCCGCATCCCATCCCCCCATCCCCAAAATGGCAATCAGACGGCAGCGATCGGTTACTATCCACTGGTAGAGTGTGTTAACTTCCGTTTTGCGCCCATAAAAGAGAGAAACATCGATCGCATCTCCCCAATCGCAACGAGGCGGCAAGAAGGGAGTATCGGGAGTCTCAGTTGTTAAAACTTCATCACCTTTACTCTCTAAAGCTTTTTCCTGGCTCCCCATTCCTACTCCCGGTTCCCGGTTCTCTGCCTCCTGTTCCCATCTCCGCTCTAATGCCGATCGAAAGTTTGTCTTGCTGACAGGTTCTCCCAACGCTTGACTAAGTTGTTTCCAGATCTTGGCTCCGATATCTCCCTTGACATAACGTACTGAATAGCCAGATTGTTTGGCGATTTGCTCATACGTCAGGTCATGCCAAGCACCCTCAAAAATAGCAGTTTCCACATCAGTCAGTTGTCTGCCAAACCGAGCAGACATGGCAATATTCACAACGTCCAGGGCTTGTTCAACGTTCATTAGTTCCAAAATATTGAACTTTTTTACCAGAGATAACCTGACTTTTTCAGACACTATAGCCATAGTCATTTTGGTTAGGACATTTTTGTGGGGCGGCGGAGCCGCCCCACAAAAATGTCCATGTCCTAACCTAACTGACTACAGCTATATCAGAGTTTTTTAGTGAATAGAAGGTTTTTTCAAAATCCTTAGCTTTACGCAAGCAACACGCAGTCACTTGGTGCTAGGCGATCGATAAAAATCCTTTCCAGTTGATGCTTTCCAGCCTATTGCTTAAAAATCTACTCACTTTCACCAATATCCTGCATAATTTCCTCGATCCGATCGTATGAAGGATTATTATCTGACTCAAAATGGAGCCTCATCTCACAATGACTAATCAACATCCTAATAACCAACGTAATAACCAACGAGACAAACAATACCAGCTTGGAATTCCGATCGCCGCCTTTGGTTGGAATCGTGCAAGAGCTAAATTGATATTGTGGATGTTTGGTTTAATGTTACCGCTATTCTTACTAGCGAGTCTTTTTCTCGTCGGTATTCCAGCTTTGTGTATTGGTCTAGCTTGGATGTATGTTGCTATTTGCAGATTGAGAGCCGGGAAAGTATTGTTTTTCTATGATTACGGCATCATTGATGAACGCAAGAATATCCCTCAAGTGATTCGGTATGAAGAGATCCAATCATTGCGGATGTCAATTATTCAAACGCGAATTATCTTATTTTGGTCAATTACAAATCATATCTATACCGTAGAGTTGAAGAATGGTCAAAAACTGAAATTTACTGAACATCTACAAAACATTGAACATATTGGGATGCTGTTGCAGCAACAGATCACAGATTGCAAATTACCAGAAGCGATCGCTAACTTTAACCAAGGCATTCCAATTGAATTCGGTAATATTAAACTAAACCAGGAAGGAGTATCAATTAATCAAAAAACACTGCCCTGGTCAGAATTGGAACGAATCACATTTTCTCGTTCCCGCTATGGTTCTCAATTTACCATTCAACGGCGAGATACTAGCAAAAACAATCAGCTACAAGATTGGTCGTGGTTTAATCCTCAAACAACTCCAAATCTGCATCTGCTATTTACGATGATCCAAAACATTCAACCTCACGTCGCTACCCCATCAATTTAGGCGATCGACTTGAATCAACTTACGACGCTCTCTGTAGGGGGCACGATATATCGTGCCCTTACCCGAAAATGGCTATTATTAAATCCTTTGACGAGTAGGAAAGAATATGGTGGCTGATAAAGGATTAGTGAAATCATCTACATTAATAAGCAACGGAACAGTAAAGGATATTACATCTTTTCAACGCACTTCCTCTATGATTATTGTTCGTCATGCAGAGCCAAATGATCACGAATTAATTCATCATTTATTTGCATATCCTGAAATCATTTACTGGACGATCGAAATGCCATTCACACCGCTAGAACAAACCCATAAACGGTTTACAAATCGCTCAGAAGGATACTACACGCTTGTTGCGTGCAATCCTGATGAAGTCATTGGAGTACTTGAGTTTACGGTGTTTGCGGCTCCGCGTCTTCGTCACGTTGCTCGTTTGGGTCCGATCGCTGTTCACCCTCAGCATCAAGGGAAAGGAGCAGGTTCTAAGTTGATGAAGGCAGCGATCAATCTTGCTGATAATTGGCTAAATTTACATCGGCTTGAATTGATTGTGTATACTGACAATGACAGTGCGATCACGCTCTATCATAAGTTTGGGTTTACTTCTGAAGGCGTTTTGAAAAATCTAGCAGTCCGATCTGGACAGTATGCAGATGTTCACTTGATGGCACGGCTCAAGCAATAAACAGATAGCCATTTTTAGGCACACAAGTCAATCTGTACCGATTTACGGATCGCTTATGGAACATTGAAAATGCTGATCCAGCTAATTCCTCACTTGAGAGTTATTGTCAATTAGCCCCACCTGTGTTAGCTTAAATTGAAGTTAAGCCGTATATTCCTGACTACCCCTGATATTGTTGGTAGGAACTTTTTGGAATAAATGGGTGCATTACTCTATAGAGGAGACTATGGCAAACCAGATCAATGAATCAAACTCTGAAAAATCTCGCACCAGCAGGATACAGATTGAGGTTCGTGAACTTCCACGACAGACCTCCACTCGAAACATGACGACTCGATTGGATGTTGACTCAGATGGGAGTGATATCAGCAACGAGTAATTTAAATCTCCAATCTGTTTAGCATTGTAGTAGAGCAAGGGTAAGAGCTTTTACCCCTGCTCTTCAAGTTGATAGCACTTTATATTTTTAGCTAGTTTTGCGAATATCTTTCAATATGCGATCGCTATCTCGACTTCTGCATCCCTATAATCTTGATGAATTCCTCCAGCACAACTGGGCCAAGAAAGCGATCGTCATCTCCCGCAAAGATCAGCAACACTTTGATCACTTGTTTTCTTGGGGAAAACTCAACAATCTACTCAACTTTCAGCACTTAAATTACCCTGATCTCCGTCTAGCTTTGAATGGTCAAGTACTGGATGAAAGCGAAAATGCTAATCTCCTGTATTGGTGTCAGCAAGGAGCAACGCTAATTATTAATCAGGTTCATAGATGGATTCCAGAATTAGCAACATTAACCTCTGAACTCAAGTATGATTTGGGCTATAACACTCAAATCAATGCATACTGTTCTTGGGCGAAACCTGGTTTTTCATGCCACTACGATACCCATGATGCGTTCATTTTGCAAATCGAAGGGAGCAAGCAATGGTTTGTGTTTGCAGATACGCTAAAGTATCCTTTGCTTGATCAGAAGTCTTCATCATTCACCCCACCGGAAACTGACCCTTACTTGAGTTGCGTTTTACATCCAGGTGATGTGCTATATATTCCCCGTGGACATTGGCATTATGCTGTCGCAATTGATCAACCTTCATTGCATTTAACATTGGGAATTCACTGTAAAACAGGCATTGATTTTCTGGAGTGGTTAGTGAATGAGTTGCGTCAACAGGAAGATTGGCGAAGAAGCCTGCCGCTACGGGCTGAAGCAGAACCAGTTTGTAACCATATCAGTACGTTGCTCCAAACTTTGAGTCAGTATGTTGTTGAACACAACCTTTGCGAACAATACACTCATTATTTAGATAGCTTAGGAAAGCCAAAATACGCATTCCCTTACCAGGCTGGTATCAATATCTTTCTCCACGGAACGGCAACACGATTCACAACTCCACCCTTTCAACGCCTCAAACTATCAACATTACCAGACTGTAGCGGCTACCAGATTACCGTTGCAGGCAAAGAAGTTTCTCTGAGAGGAGTCACCCAAGCGTTCATTCAAACGCTTTTCAATACTGGTGCATTCACAGGTCAGGATGTCATGAATTGGCTACCTGATTATGACTGGGAAGTTGATATTATTCCCCTTTTATCTCGTTTAGTGATGGAAGGAATTATTTTTGTCGATACAACAGGCTGAAAACAATGAAATTCTTTTGTGCAGAGGCTTCTCGTCAAGCTGGAGAAGACATGATTGGCAGTGGCACAAACTATCAAACCTACGTGCTAATTGAATGCCATACTCCTTGGTTCTCGAATGTGTTTGATTCACCTCAAATTCCCCAAAATCTCAAGGATTTAATTGAGGCAACTAAGCAATCCAAGCAATCAATTCGATTTTTGCTAATCACTCAGGCTAAGCGCAAACCACCAGAATCAATTCGCATTTTGATTTACGATCAAAGCCAAGAAGCATTCTCTCAAGGCTATGAGGGATGGGAATTTAAGGTTGAAACGATCGATCATGCTGCCGACGGTATTCGTCACTTTTTGGCAGGCAATGGCTCAGCAACCGATCGTATCCAGCCTCAAACCAGAGATATTTTAGTTTGTACACATGGTAGTCACGACAAATGCTGTGCGAAATATGGGCTGCCATTTTACAGAGAGGCGATCAATACTCTCTCCAATCTAAACCTAAACAATGTCCGGGTCTGGCAAACGAGCCATTTTGGTGGTCATCGCTTTGCTCCAACGGTGATTGATCTACCCGATGGCAGATACTACGGTGGACTGGATCAACCTTCTTTCCAAGCCATTCTGACTCGCACGGGTGATATTCGGTGTTTTAACCATGTCTATCGGGGTTGGGGTATTTTGCCAAACCCGCTTCAGGTGTTAGAACGAGAACTGATTCTGCGCTATGGATGGAATTGGTTCAATTACGGCATTCGTCACAAAATCATTGAACAAAATGCCGATAAGTCTGTGATTCAAGCAGAGATCACATTTGAGATATCAGAAGGAGATCTTTACACTGGTCAGGCAGAACTCATTAAGGATAGCGATCAAACACTTGTCTTGAAAGGTTCTTGTAATGCCAAACAATCATCAGAGTTCATCAAATATGCGGTTGTAAGTTTCAATCTTTACGCACATCCAAAACCAATCAAGGACTCGCTTCAGTATCCGGAGAAGATGGCAAGTTGAGATACATAAAACTATGGGGAATGCCTAAATAATCATGGGGTTCCCCTTTTTCTATAAACCCTAGTCGCTGATAAAACTTCAACGCACTGGTTCGTGTCATTACTCTCAGGCATCTGAGGGTTTTTTGCCTAGCGATCTCTGTTAATCGTTTGACTAACGCTGTGCCAATTCCTTGATGTTGAAATTCAGGTAGTACAGCGAGATAAGCAATGCTGCCTAACTCTGAGGACAATTCTCGCAATCGGGCTGATCCAACAACATAGGGAGCCGTATCGGGAGCCGCTAATGCCGTTATTTGGTAGCCGCAAATAGCAATTAGATGAGAACAGCTTTCATCAAATTTGTCCTTTTCAGTGCCTTGTTCCATCCCCAATG
Source organism: Cyanobacteria bacterium RU_5_0 (assembly GCA_012033255.1). Taxonomy (GTDB): domain Bacteria; phylum Cyanobacteriota; class Cyanobacteriia; order Elainellales; family Elainellaceae; genus JAAUSF01. Next base: position 35,443 of record JAAUSF010000035.1, on the reverse strand, counting down.
GCGATCGCAGTACCAGCCAGCGTTGATAATACATCGCCTCTAATTCTTGCTGTGTATGGGCTAATCGAATTTCGATCGAGTACATTATGGAAAGCCTCGCAAAACTTAACATGAAACTTAATGACATAAACTTGCAATAAATGCTTTACTTCATAAAGAAGCTTATTGCATATCATTGCAATAGTGTAATTTACTTCCATGACTTATTTAACCTCTTGCAACTGAATTCTAGTAGTCTGTCATTTTTGTTTGGCGGGGTGCAGGGGTTTCACCCCTGCGTGGGGGCAACGCCCCCACCCCCCATTACCCATCAATCTTGCTTGACAAAGCACTAGTCACTCAGAATGCCGGGAACAAGGGGATTGACAGCGGCTCACAGCGATCGCTGATCTAGAGTCCTGTTTAAACTCCGAGAGTACTCTCACAATTCTTGCAATCTTGTATCAACTCATTGTCAGGAGATATTGAATGCAAACTTACGATAACTCAAGCGTGAAATATGATTGGTGGGCTGGCAATGCTCGCTTTGCCAATCTATCTGGACTATTTATTGCTGCCCACGTTGCACAAGCGGCGTTAATTGTCTTTTGGGCAGGTGCATTCACTCTGTTTGAAATTTCCCAGTACTCGCCCGATCGTCCAATGGGTGAGCAAGGGCTAATCTTGCTACCCCATCTTGCCACGCTCGGATTAGGTGTGGGGGATGGAGGACGGATTGTAGACACATACCCTTACTTTGTGGTTGGTGTCGTGCATTTAATTTCATCGGCTGTTCTGGGAGCAGGGGCACTATTTCACACGGTTAAAGCACCCGATGATCTTAAAAAAGCGACAGGTCGTGCCCGTAAATTTCACTTTGAATGGAATGATCCAGCGAAGCTAGGATTCATCTTGGGACATCACCTGATCTTCCTGGGAGTAGGGGCATTGCTGCTGGTCGCAAAAGCAATGTATTGGGGCGGATTGTATGATGCCACGACTCAAACGGTGCGGGTGATTAGTCATCCAACCATTGATCCATTGGTGATTTATGGCTATCAAACTCACTTTGCCAGCATTAGCAGCCTGGAAGATTTAGTCGGAGGTCACATTTACGTGGGTATCTTGTTGATCGCTGGCGGGATCTGGCATATCCTCATCCCTCCAATGAACTGGGCAAAGAAAGTTTTGATATTTTCTGGTGAAGCTATCCTGTCCTATTCTTTAGGCGGCATTGCTCTCGCTGGCTTTGTTGCTGCATACTTTTGTGCCGTGAACACATTGGCTTATCCTGTCGAGTTCTATGGACCGCCATTAGAAGTCAAACTGGGTATCACGCCTTATTTTGCTGACACGATCGATTTACCTTTAGGCGCACATACACCTCGCGCTTGGTTAGCCAATGCTCACTTCTTTCTAGCATTCTTCTTCTTGCAAGGACATCTCTGGCACGCTCTGCGGGCGATCGGATTTGACTTCAGACGAGTCGAGCAGGCATTGAACACTGTAGGCAGCGAACCCTAAGGGTGCCGTTTTTACAGAAGCAGTAGTGGGCATCGGAGTGAGTGAAACCAGCATGGCTTCCGATCGCCCATTACAAACCGCTTGTGCAATGACGATTAGAGGAACCATGATTCACGCCTAACGTTATAGCAGTAGCCAGCGTGGTTAGGAGATTGCCAAAGGCTGAAAGGCAAACGGTCAATCAACTCTGGCTCAGCACTCAGTCCTCAGAACTCAGCACTTAGCTATAACGTCGAAGGAATTCATTGGACTGTAACGTCTGGGCATTCGGCTATCTGCGCTCCAGGCAATTTCTGAGACTAGTGCACTGATGGCTGAATGCTAATTCTGGTATTTTAGAGGAAAACTTTCATGTCAATTTTGCCTGATGCGCTTTGGTTGAATGTCAGTCCAAGCTTGAGAAGATTCGATCGCCCCTTGCTGCATTATCTTTCCCAACAAATGATGATTGCTCAATGGGAATATAGTCAAACACAAGATGAAGCCTGTTCTCTTGAGATTGCTCTAGTGTTGTTACATGACTATCTCAAATCTTGCGATCGTCCGATTCATCTGATTGGTCATAGTATGAGTGGGTTGCTTGGTTTGCTCTATGCTCGTCGGTATCCTAAACGAGTTCGTTCATTGACACTACTGTCAGTTGGAATCCATCCTGCTATTGACTGGCAAGCATTCTACTATGCTCACCGTCAACTTCTTCCTTGTAGCCGTCAGATGATTCTGGCACGGATGGTTGACAACTTGTTTGGGGATCAGTTTCACCCGATCGCTCAGGGACTACTCAGAACCTTGGAGCGTGACCTGGAAACCTCCCTTTCGCCTCATACTCTGTTTCGACGAGAATCGATCGCTCCAGGTGGTGCAGCAGCCCCTTTATTTGTATGTAGCGGTGAAGATGACATGATAGTCAGTCCGCATGAGTTGCAAGGCTGGCAATCTTGGTTAAAAAAAGGCGATCGACTTTGGAAATGTCCTCAAGGACGATATTTCTTTCATTATTTTCAGCCAAAGCAGGTAGGTCAACAAATTGTTGATTTTTATGCCTCCTTACTTCCAGAAACAACAGAACAAACGACGCTAGAACCGCTAGGCGCAAGTTCTTGATGCTTGCTTTTTCCATCCTCATTGAGGACTTCAGACATGATTCAGAAATTTTTCCACCCAGTGAGAGCATTCTTGTGTCCCATAGCGATTTGGGCAATATTGGCGATACTGCTTTGGTCTGTCTGGTCTGCACTCCGAGATGGGGTAGCTCAGCTTAAACGCTTACATCAAATTCCCTGTAGTCGTTGTGCTTTCTTTACCGGAGACTATCGCCTTAAATGCACAGTTCATCCTTACAAAGCATTGACGGAAGCCGCGATCGATTGTCTGGATTATGAACCAACTGTTCTCCGTTCCACAATAACCTATTCCACAACCTGTTCTAAACAATGCAAACGCTCCGTTCAACGATGAGCTTTAACTTTCTGTATCCTTCTCATTTATCGAATGCGCCACTCTATACTTTCAAATATCGAGAATGCATCCCACTCGATGAAAATGCCTTGTGGCAAATCGATCGTGGAATTGTTCGTACTTCGACATGGGATCAGAATGGAACATCAATAATACTGGGTTTCTGGGGAGCGGAGGATATAGTGGGTCAGCCGCTCTCTCGGATTGAGCCATATCGATTAGAGTGTATGACAGAGGTAACAGCTTACACTCTTCCCGAAGATAGCGCGATCGCTAATCAAGCATTACTGTCCCATGTTCAACAAGCTGAAGAATTCCTGAGAATGATGCATTGTAGGTCAATCGAAAAACGACTGCTGCAATTTCTGATTTGGTTAGCTGACAAATTTGGACAGGATACTACTTGCGGACAATGGGTTGAACTGCGTTTGACCCATCAAGAGATGGCGGACACAATTGGCACAACACGGGTAACGGTAACAAGACTGCTAGGGAAGTTTGAACAGGAAGGAATTGTGAGATGGTCTAAACAACGCCGCCTTTTGTTAAATCAGTAAGTCGTTGTTACTTAATCAACTGGGGATAAATCTTGCGAATTGCCAAGCTCGCAAAATGATCATTAATGTTATCATCCAGAGTAACTTTAGCCACCAGAATTCAGGTAAGCCAAGATTCCAACGGAGCAGGTCAGTGAGCGAGGATAGCGGAAGAATTGTGGCAATTTGTCCCAGGATGGGTGGCAGCGTGGTACGGGGAAAGTACGTACCGCAGAGTGTGAACATAGGGACAATCAGCAGGAAGATGGGAATGTTCACTTGGTCGATTTGACGAATGCTACCGGCAGTTAGTAGTCCCATTGCGCCAAACAATAGACTCCCCAACAGCATAATTGGGATAGCAAAGAATAAGTTCCAAACCGGATAAAGTCCCCAAACGGTTGCAATAACACCCGTTAAACTGCCCGCAATCATCCCTTTTGTCGCTGCCCATAGCCAATCGCCCAAAAAAACTTCTGCGAAGCTGAGCGGAGCCGTGAGTAACGCTTGCCAGGTTTTTTGAAAATTGAGACGGATAAAACTGGCGTAAGCCCCTTCAAAGAATGATTGGAAGAGAATCCCGATCGCTATCATTGCAGGGGCAATGAAATTCAGGTATGGCACGCTTTGATTAGCATACGTTACATCTCCCACAAGAGGGGTCAAGCCATAGCCAAATGAAACCAAATAGATAATTGGTTCAGATAGAGGCGGTAGACAGTTTACTAGCCAGGTGCGACGATAGACCATCGCATGACGATGCCAAACTGAATACACTCCCCATGCTGTAATTGCAGGACTTTTCATTGCAGCGATCCTCCCGTCAATCGCAGGAATACATCTTCAAGATTTGCCTGTCTTCGAGTCAGGCGTTGGGGTTGAGTGGAGGTGAGTTGTTCCCAAAGTTGGGCAGGATTGGGCGGCAATGCTAGCAAATAACCACTTCCAAAGGGACGGCACCACGTTCCAGCTTGAGTAGCGAGTGTTTGCAGTTCAGCGACATCCACGCCTTCAATCTCGACTACTTCCTTGCCAACAGTGCGATCGATCAGTTCACTGGGTGTTCCTTGATCGATCACTTGTCCTTGTTGCAGAAGCAGCAGACGATCGCACAATCGTTGCGCTTCATCCATGTAATGCGTTGTTAATAATACACCGCATCCTCTTTGTTTCAAATCAGTTACCAACTTCCAAAACTCTTGACGTGCATCCGGATCAAGTCCGGTAGTTGGCTCATCCAAAAATACGATTTGAGGATGGTTAATTAACGCACGCGCAAGAACTAATCGCCGTTTCATTCCACCAGATAGTTCGTCAATTTGATTTTGGGCATAATCCTGTAAATCGACTTGGGCAAGAAGTTCTCCTGCTCGTTGACGAGCCGCTTTGCTAGAAATTCGATAATGATGAGCAAAGTGAACCAAATTTTCCATCACAGAGAAATCTGGATCGAGGTTATCTTCTTGCGTAACGATGCCCATCTTGGCACGAGCAGAACGACCGTTACTTTGCACTTGAATTGAACCGAATTGCACAAATCCGCGACTAGGATTGACCGCACCATAGAGCATTCCAACTGTGGTTGTTTTGCCAGCCCCGTTCGGTCCCAGTAAACCTAAAACTTCACCAGGATTAAGCGTGAAACCAACGCCTTGCACAACAGGACGTTCACCATATAACTTCCACAAGTCATAAGCGACAAGGGCAGTAGCCCGATCGATCGATTGAGCAGTAGTGGGGAGCATGAGTTAAGCGGCAATACGTTTAAGGTGAGAGTGAGAGGCATATGAGCAGATTACATTAAAACGTAACCCAAGCATCTAGCAGCTTTGCTCACATTCAGGCTCTAACTATTGATCATGCTACATTATACTACATTTTGTTTCCGATCGCATCCAACAGGCAATTTTGAAAAAATGAAAAAAATTGCATATTTTCCATCCCTTAGACTGATGCCCTCCACCACAAGCTTAATGGACGATCGGGTTACATTGCATTAAATACAAGAGTTGGAGTCATGCGGCTGAAAACAGGAATCAATTTAATTAAGGCAACGGCTGTAGAGTGGAATGAAGATAAAGTGCCGCTTTTAGCCGCTTCTCTAGCATACTACACAGTGTTTTCGCTGGCTCCGTTGTTATTGATTGCCATTGCGATCGCAGGAGCATTCTTTGGGGAAGAAGCGGCACGAGGTGAACTCGTTCGGCAATTCCAAGGATTAATTGGCAGAGACGGTGCGGAAGCCATTCAAACAATGATTCAAAACACGCAGAAACCTAATTCAGGTGGAACGATCGCGACTATTTTTGGAATTGTGACGCTGCTCCTTGGTGCATCTGGCGTGTTTGGTCAGCTACAAGAGGCACTAAACACCATTTGGGACGTAAAACCCAAACCAGGGAAAAGTGTTAAAAGCTTCATTCAATCCCGTTTTTTATCCTTTGCAATGGTACTGGTGATTGGATTTTTATTACTCGTGTCTTTGATGCTTTCAGCAACATTGTCGATCGTTGGCACCTTCTTCAGTAATTTAGTTCCGGGTATTGGATTAGGGCAAATTCTAAACTTTATTACTTCATTTATTGTTGTCACAGTTTTGTTTGCCTCCATCTATAAATTTCTACCTGATGTTGAAGTGCCTTGGCGGAATCTTTGGGTTGGTGCAGCCGTTACATCCCTGTTATTTACGATCGGCAAATTTCTCATAGGACTCTATCTTGGCAATAGCAGCGTCGCTTCCACTTACGGAGCCGCCGGATCGTTGGTTATTATCCTGCTTTGGGTATTCTACTCGGCTCAGATTCTTTTAATTGGTGCAGAGTTTACTCAAGTGTATTCAAAATCGCGTGGCACTCCAATCAAACCGTCCAAACATGCGATATCTCTCAAGGAAGGTGAGAAAATGTAGCTTGCCCTCTCAGCCGGGCAGACATGTCGGTCTGCCTCTACATCGCGCATCCATAACAGAAAATTTACAGGTGGCCATAAAATCTAATCGTAGAATGATCAACGCTGCGCTAACAATGAAGATATGGCAATTCTCAGTTGCAATTTATGCAACCGTCTGCAAGAGTGAACTACAATTAGGATAAGGTGTAAAGATTACACCCAGCTAAGAGGTGTCAGTCATGCTTGCTCAAGTATCGAAGGTTTCATCCATTGCTTCAATTGCGGCGATCGGCACTCTTGTGGCGTTAGTTTTGCTACAGTTGAATTCGTTGCGAGCAGATAAAAGTAGTAACCAGATTGAGGCGCAACCCACTCGCATTGAGATTGAGATCTTTCAGAGTCCAGCCCCTTCTCCTGGCTGCGATCCGGTCAACGATCCCTCCAGTTGTATACCGGGCTAGCCGATCGAAACGAGTCTTGATCACGTCAATTCTGGAAATTAGTCTTGAAAATGGCTGGTTTCCTCAACAGGTTAATCTTCACGGATAGTTTGACAAAACACCCTAATCTCTTGCTTAGTTTGCGTATCTGCTTCAGTATCGGTGGCTTGGGCAACGGCAAGATAATCATCGACTTCTTTACATCCCTCTTCAAGTAACTGAGTCAACGAATCTTCATCAAATCCGGGTGGTAGTGTCCAGAGAATGGCTGTCCCGTCGTAGCTAGCAGATGCAAGACTTAAGCCGTTATGGGCGAAATTTACGCTGGAAACACTGCGTGAATGACCTCTGAGGGTAATCAGTTCAGTGCCCATGTTCGTCCACAGTTTCACGGTTCCATCCTGGCTGGCTGATGCAATCAGTTTACCATCTGGACTAAAGCGAACTTGTGTAACATGATCGCGATGTCCTCTTAGTATTTGGAGCAGAGTGCCATCGATTCTCCACAGTTTCACAGTTCCGTCTGCACCCGCCGATGCCAGGATTTTGCCATCCGGACTAAAACTAACGCCTAGAATCGATCGCTCTATTTCTGACACTTCTGTCTCATGTGAAAACGTTTTAACTAAATTGCCATTGAGATCCCAGAGTTTTATAGTTCCATCAGTGCTTGTAGAGGCAAACGTTTGACCATCTAGACTAAAACTAACCTGTGTGACGAGAGATTTGTGACCGACGATTGTTCTGATGAGGGTGCCATCCCGGTTCCACAGTTTGATGGTTCCATCTGCTCCTGCCGATACCAAGATGCGATCGTCCTGTTGATTGGGGCTAAGAATGGGTCTAAAACTGACACTATAAGCACCGCCCGGATGAGCATTAACTAGCTCTTTGAACAATTTAACCTCTGTGCCGTATAGCTTCCAAAGTTTGACAATTCCCTCAGCATCAGCAGATGCCATCCACTGACCATCCGAGCTAAACCGAACGCTGAGGATGTTTGTTCTATGTGCGCCTTCCATGACTTGAATCAATTCTCCATCTCGCCTCCATAACCTGATGTTCTGCAAACTGCTGGTTGCCAGGATTCGTTCATCTGGACGAAAGCTCACATCATACACTCGATTGCTATGGGGAAGAACCTGAACCGGATTCTCTACCGGATTGCTGTATAGTTTCCAAAGTCTTACAGTTGAGTCAACACTAGCAGATGCGAAAGTGGTGCCATTGGGGGAGAAGGCAATTCCCAAAATTTCGTCTCGATGTCCTTCCAGCGTAGTAATCAACCTGACGTTTAACGTCCACTGTCTGGGAGCGTGATTTGCACCAGTAATGTGGGTGAACCCTCGATCGATCGCCCAAAGTCGGATAGTGTCATCGGCTCCGGCAGTCGCAATAGTTCGACCATCAACGCTAAATTGCACTCGACGAACCCCGGCTTGATGTCCTCGTAAGACTTGCAGTGGCGTACCATCTTGCGCCCAAAGTCTGGCGGTTCCATCTTCACTGGCTGAAGCCAAAACCTGACCATCGCGACTGAAGATCACTTGATGAACTTTACCTTCATGTTTTTCAAGCGATCGAATCAACGAGCCGTTTTCATCCCACAATCGGATAATTCCATCTTCACCCGCAGATGCCAAAATTTGTCCATCGGGGCTGAAATTTACGCTAATCACCCATCTCAATTCAGGGCTTGAGTTTTGACTATGCGTTAAAACATTCAATCGATTAAATTTAAAGTCATCTTCCCGCTGCCAAATTTCAGCGGTGCCATTACTTCTGCCGATCGCAATCTTGTCTCCGTAGCGACTAAAAGCCAAACTAAAAATGGCTCCAGAGTGCGAATTTTGACCACCCAAAACAGTAGGCTGATTGAATCGATCGCGTTGATTCCAAATCTTAACAGTACCATCGCTGCCTATGGCGGCAAGCATTTGTCCTCCGAAGCTAAACACGACACTATAAAGGGCGTAGCCATTTGTCTGAGCAGCATTTAATGAGTGCATCAGAGCAACATTGAGTTTACCTGGTTTAGCAGAACTAATTTTCCAAAGATTGATTTTTCCGTCTCGACTCGCTGAAGCCAATGTATAGTGATTGGCAGTCGAACTTGGATCAAATGTCACGCTAACAACTTTTTGATTGTTATGCTCTCCAAGTACCTCAACCAGTTCACCATTGTCTGTCCATAGCCTCACTGTCCCATCTTCTCCGGCTGAAGCAATTAGTTTTCCATCGGGGCTGAAGCTAATATTAAAAATTCGTCCTTCATGACCTGAAAGGCGATTTCGTTCTCTTAAACTATAGATTCCCTGATGTAAGGCAGTGACAGAACGAACTTGCAAATTTGAATCTTGAAAAATAGAGTCGATCGGTCGAATATAAGGATTTTGCTTTAGTTTTTTCCCAGCTAAGATTCCATTCACAAGAGCATCTAACCCCTGATTCCTTTCCAGCGAAGAGACTAAAGCAACAATCTCTCTTCGTTGCGCCATGACTTGCCCCAAAACAGCCGCAATCAACAAAATTAAAAGGGTAGCTGTCCCAGCGATCGCAATTCCTTTTAAGATTCTCTCAGTTCGTTCAACTCTGGCACTTTCAGTAATAAATTCTTCATGTAGCTTTGTAGGAAAAGGCTCTTTTACTCTGCCGAATGTCGATTCTAATTTTGCTATGTTTTCCTGATTGTGATGCGACTGTTCTTCTGTTTCCTGTTGCACAATCCATTCCTTTTCTTTGGCTTCTCCTAATAAGAGCCATTCTTGTGCGTCAGCAAGTTCTTGTTTACGAAGTAAAAATGCTTCTCTGCGTTGCTGTTTATTCCATTCGATCGCCCTCAACAACAACCAAGCGTGAGCCTTAACGTAGCTTAGATCGATGTTAATAGCAACCAACAGTTTTTGGAACGTGCTATCAAAGTCCTCAAAGGGAAGCCAATTATATGTTTTTAGCGTTCTTAAATAAAAATTTTGCTGAAATGGATCATCTTCCAGTAGGTTTCCTTCCGGGTCTCTTTTGTAATCTTTCCAGGTAATTGATATGAGTCGTTTGTTGTTTTCAACAGCGTGTCTAATTTCGTCTTGACAATACAACGATCGCACCGAATCAGGGCTAACAATGAAAAGAAACGTATGCGCCGCTTCGATTCCTTCCCGAATTTCTTTTCGCCAATCGGCAGCAACGGGAATATTTTCCCAATCTACCCAAATATTGAAATGCTTTTTAAGTTCATTGCAAAGTGTTTCTACAAAGTCTACTCGGTCTCGACGTGAATAAGAGACAAAAATATCTAACGGTTTTGGTTTGAGATGTTTCTCATGTGCATCAAGACTGGCATTAACATATCCCTGCTGTAGAGCGTCGAGGAGCGGTTTTAGCTGTTGGTTCTGATCAAACCAAGATTGGACGGATTCTAAATCGCTGCCATATAACAATAAATCAGGTCTACGGTTTTGGTTATCCCAAACGATCGCTTTAGCTGACAATCGTTCATGAATATGAATATGAATAATTGATCTAGCAACTTCTACTGCACTCGTTGTTAAATCAGTCGAATTAACAAGAATCTTGGGCAGCGATCGTAAGGCTTCAGGAATTTCTTCCTCAGCAACAGGCTGCCGCAGAACTGGAATTAATCGCTTATTCCATTGAATAGCAAATTGAAGTTCATCAATATTTCTTTGTGATTTAATGGAAGCTGGGCTAACTACAAAAACAAATACATTGGCATTTTTAATACCCGCTTCAATAAATGGTTTTGCCTCAAGCATATCTGATTTAATGCTAAAGGGAAGATCTTGAGTATCAACCCAAGGATCTCGACCCAGTTTGATTAATGCCTTCTTTAGTCTTTCTACAAAATAGGAGTTTTGAAGAGAATAGCAAATAAAAATTTCATTCTCACGAGGACTGTAGACTGGCTTAAGATTCTTGTTCATTAGCGATAAAGAAGCCCGGTTTTATCCAACATAGTCGATCGAGCCTCTAATCAGTGGAAATAGGGTGATGTTTAACATGGTTAATATCAGAGACAGCAGGCTGACCGCTCAAATTCTTAAGTCTGAAGGAAGTTGCCTGTATCTGGTTATTGATTGCGATACTATCTCTTAAATGAATGTAAGCGACAATACATATCATGGAAACAGACTCCCTACCAACGGAAATTATTCTTAGCCACCCGCACCAAACCATCGGTAAAGTCCATTTGGATTGGAACCCGCAGCCGGGGGCATATTTAGACCTAGAAGGCAGAACCTATGCTGTTCTGGAGCGTCGGCACCGTTACCAATTCAAATTTGGAAAATATCGCCTAGAGAAAATTGCTCTCTATGTCCAATCGGCTCAACCGCCCAAAGAGCGCAGCCAGATTAACGGACATTGGGTGCTTGGAGATGCCACCTGTCGTTACAATGCCCATTCCGAGTTAGTGCGCTGTGCAGTAAATCCGATCGGTCCGTGTAAAACATGCCGATTTTACGAGATATGTGCAAATTGAAAGTGGTTTAGCTTATCACTCTTCATCCTTCCTCCTGCATCCTTCCCATCATCTCTCCCACTTGCATTCGTGTTCCATTCACAACGTCCCAACCAGATTGCGATCGTTTCCCTGCCAACTGTGCTTCTCGAATTAGCAAAACCCCGTCTCCAGTCTGCACGATCGCCCCATAATTTTTGAGCAAGCTAACAATGGTTCCAGGGTGAGTGTCTGCGAGGATATCGGTCGTTGACCAGGCGTGCTGAAGGGGTTGAAGCTCTGGTGGTAAAGAAATGTTTGGGAATCCGAGGGGAACGGTAGCGGTGACTTTGAGGAGTGTGTCGCGAAAGGGGGTAGTGCAGTTGGGATAAAAGCCGCGAATTTGATTGTGGAGCGCGATCGCCGATCGTGACCAATCCAGTGCATAGTCTTGTTTTTGAATCAACGGGGCATACGTTGCTAGCGTATTGTCTTGCGGAACAGGCTGAATCGTATCCTGATCTAAGCCTAGTAGAGTTTCGACCAATACATTGGCGGCAGAGGCAGATAGAGCGTTTGTTAGATCAAGGGCGTTATCAAGGAGGGCGATCGGCGTAGTAGATTTCAGCAGCATCGCGCCCGTATCCATTCCCGCATCCATTAACATGGTCGTGATGCCTGTTTCTGTCTCACCCTGATAGATACACCATTGAATCGGCGCGGCTCCTCTATACTTAGGCAAGATGGAACCGTGAGCGTTGATACAGCCTAAGCGCGGCATATCCAAAATTTCCTGTGAAAGAATTTGTCCATATGCTACAACGACAAAGGCATCCACATGAGACGATCGCAATTTTCCTAGTGTTTCTGCATTCTTCTTGACGCTACGAGGCTGCCAAACGGGAAGCTGATGTTCTAAGGCAACCCCTTTTACCGGAGAGGGTGAGAGTTCGTTTCCCCGTCCTCGTCGCTTATCGGGTTGGGTCACAACAGCAACGACCTCGAATGAATCATGACTAATCAAGCGTTTGAGGCTAGGTACGGCAAATTCAGGAGTTCCGAAGAAGATCAGTTTCATTCAAGGATGAAGGATGTTAAGGATGAAGGATGAATGGCGGGAGCGATCGAACAATAAGCTAATCGGCATTCATTTTTGCATTGGCAATTTTTTAGAATTCTTGTGGGATGGGCGTCCTGCTCGTTCAGCTAGGGCAGGCAAGATGCCTACCCCACCAAAACTTAAGCTGACAGCCACAAAGTTGCACATCGCGTGATCCTTAGTTCGGATCAATGACTATTTCAATCCGACGGTTGCGCTGCGGGTTAATGGTAGTGCTGTCAGTTGGGAGGGGTTCGCTGCTCCCGTAGCTGATTACGACCCAGTGATAGTCTTCCTCGCCAAGTTTGCCTGCTAAGTACCGTTCAACGGCAGTCGCTTGATCAAAGGCGCGCGTCCGATCGCCCTCGGCTGACCCCTGATTATCGGTGTGTCCGATGAGCCGGATCGTGGCTCCAGGGTAGCGTTGCAAATCGGTGATAATCGTGTCCAGGATAGCGTCAGTGCCCGATCGCAACATAGTCTGATTGGTTTCAAACAGAGCATCACTAGGGAGTGTCACCATCAGCAGATTGCCATCAGAGATGGTGGCAGCAGGAGCAACATACATTTCGCCGGTCTGAGTGTCATTAGGAGGCGGCACAGCATTTGGTGTTAGCTGCCGTTGAATGGTTTGCAGGCGTTCTTCCAAGGGGGCGGTCGGGTCGGAAGTACCCACGAGGCTCTCCAGTTCAGCAGCACGACTGTCCAACTGTTGTAACTGAGCTTGAATCCGGTTTAGCTCAGTCTGGACTTGTTGGCGATCGGCTTCTGTCAGTGGAGGAGCGACGGCTGAGGGTTGGGGAGATGCCTCGGTAGGGGCAGGACTTTCTGGACTGGGCGAAACAGAAGTCGTAGGAGGCGGGATATCGCGGCGCTCGGATTGGTTGAAGTTCTGCAAAAGCGATTGGGAGCCTTGCAAAATTCGTTCAAGCAACGGAGGGTCTTTAACCTGACTAGGGAAGAAATAGGCGATCGCGACCCCAATTAATAGAGCAAGACTACCCCCAACTCCTAATAGTAGGAGGCGAAAGATAAAGACCAGCAACGCCCGACCAAACCCCGATGAGGGCTGGCGGATGGGTTCCTGCACAGGTAGATCAGAGGTTGGGGGGGTTGAGGACTTAGTCATAGAAACTTACCTCGTGCTTTCTTTCCTGATGATGCTATCTCAACTCGTCGCAAAATCTAGAGGTTCACCCTGAGATTGCAGAATTTTTTCCGGCTATGGGTTGCCGATCGGTGTTAATACTGTCAGTGAACGGTAATAACTTAATAAACTGCAATAGATTGAGGAATGGCAAGGGGACACTCCTTAGTAATTCTCATTCTGCGGTAAAGTTTTGTATCGTAACGTTAAGTGGATTGAAAACTTTCATGAGTTCATTCTCACAGTTTTCAGGAAGCCTGCTATACATGAAGTAGTTGTGATTCTGGCGGTTGTCTCGACGTGGATTTTCCTAGCTTTAGTTAGCCGTCGTCCGTAGGCTTCATCCAATCTAACAGGCAAAACGGTGTTTCAGGGGATCGCTTAGCGATCGCCCATTTGCCCCAACGCTGCAATTTTCCTAATTGTCGGCACTTTAGACGTTATCGACGTTTTAAGTGTCAGACTTCAGATTTATTGATTCCCTCCCTGTTGACTCTGCACCTGTGAGTTACTTCTGCGGATACTTATAGTTATTCGGCAGAGCAATTTTGCCTTTTCCGTAGCCTCTACCGGAGTTTCTGTGAAATCTCGCCATGAACGCTCAGCCTATTCAACTTGACCCCCTCAATAGCCCATATCCCGTACCGTGGAGTTGGGTAATGGCAACTCTAACGGAGCAGAATCCGACTTCAACACCTAAACTCCGTTACTACCGGAGTCAGTCCCTCATCTCCCCTGATGGTCAATATGCGGCATACAGCCGAATTCAGATGCAGCTATCATCCCATTTCACGCGAAGTCGCGTGGCGAGTGTCCTGTTCATTGAGAATCTTAGAACCGGAGACTTACAAACCATCACCGCCGCCTCTCCCTTTGCGGATAACCCGTTTATCGACGATGAGATACCCAACCAAGCCGGAACGATCGCCATCCTCATTCCTGTAGCATGGTCAGAAACAAGCGATCGTGTGCTTGCCCGTGAATTTGAAGCCATCTTTGGCAGCGACATCGCCTCTGACTTTGCCGTCGTCTGGGATCGCCACTCTAATCGGGCACATACGCTTGCTCCAACGCAAGTTCGCTACAGCAATGCAGTTCTCTTGGGCTGGAGCCAAACTCATCCCGATCGCGTCCTGTTTCGAGCCGGCAATTTAGGTGACGAAAACTGGCTCCTTTATGCAGTCGATGTGAACGGTAAAACAATTTACGCTACCGGGGATCAGCCTATCACCTTTGGGCGAGTTGCCAACAATATCTGGGCAGGACCTCAGGCGTATGCGTATTCGTAGGGGATAAGGGAGACAAGAAAGAAAAATGGCGTTGTGAATTTGGGTAGGGGCATCCCTGTGTGGGTGCCCGAAATCTGCCAGGGTTAGCACAAGATCTACCCCTACCCTGTGTGGGTGCAAATCGTTTCATCCCATTCTTCAGCAACACCAAAAAATCATCCTATCCCCTCATTCCCTCATTTCCCCTCACGGCGAACTCTCAACTTTTCCTCATTTCCCCTCACGGCGAACTCTCAACTTTTCCCCATTTCCCCTCACGGCGAACTCTCAACAGTCGATTCTTCCGAGCTAGGAGAGGATTCGATCGCCTGCCCCTCTGATTCTGGAGTCGGAGAGGACTCAAGGTTAGATGGGGCAGAGGGTAAGCCATACCACGGGCTAACCTCTAGCACTCCATCAGGTCTGAAGATAACCAGAAATTGGGCGATCGACTCCTCTCCACTCGGCTCAGAGGGCGTTTCTGAGGCAAGCTGCACATCAGACAGAGGTATTTCATCCAGATAATTCAAGGCAGGATCATTAACGAATGAATAGCCCACAATCTCACCATTCTCATCTACGCCAACTCGATACTCTAGCGGTTCAGTGAAAGTCGGGGTAGGTTTTTCTAGCCAATCGTCATAAAGTCTTCCTTGCAATTGGGCTGTCAGCCCTTCCAACTCAACCGGATCGACAATTTCTGTAGAATTCTCAAGGATTGCATCCAAATTCCCCAAATTTGATGACGCTTCGGCATCAGTTGAATCAGGATTGTTGGGGCTTGCAGAGGCAGTAGGAGAAGGCGAAGCGGTGGGAGACTCCTGAGTTGTAGCCCTACCTCGTTCGGGCAATTCTACCCTGGGAGCAGGAATGAAGAACAATCCTAGAGCGGTAGCCACTAAACTGGAGACGCCCAATGCCACGGGTACAGCTCGTTTACTGGCAGGTTCCTTGGGCACTACGTAACGCTTAGGCAGTGGAGCTAGCTTCAGGGATAAATCGGGTAAGGTTTGGGCATCCGCAAAGAATTGATCGACCGCTTCCACCAGATCAAACAACTGTACTGTCGTGAGATCGATCTGAGTGGGGGGTGGAACACTCAGCGATTGTTCACTGGCTTGAGGTTGAATCGTCAGGCGATGGAGATTTTTGTCAATTTTTTGAATTTGCACAAGGCTATGATGATCGTGGCGATCGCGTCGTGCTGAATGCGGAATCCCACTCAGATAATCTTGAGCATAGTCGCTAACAGCTTTCACCAAACCTTCTAAAAATTCTCGCCCTCCTGTCAAGGGTTTCTCCAATCCAGCCAAGTGACACTCGACATTGGTAACGAGAGACACCAACGGACGCGCACTCGCGGGATCAAGTAGATTATCTCCATTCAGCCCTTCCAGGATGAGCTTGCAGTTGGGCAAGCTGTATTGACGTTGAATGGTCATGCTACTTCTCCATCAAACAGACTGCTCCAGAGCCGTTGTGTCCCAGATGTTCCGGTGCAGAATAACAACTGCCCTAACAAATTCAACGCCAGTTCATTTAACCGCTCATCGTTGTATGCCATCACGGCTGTTCGTTTTGGATTCATCCGAGAGCGAAAATGTGCCCGAAATCGCTCTAGATATCGAGAGAGACGCAAGTGATGATCTGGGGAAAGTTGCTTTTCCAGCAATTGATCATATGCCAGCAGCAGTTGGCGAACGACAACGGTGAGTCGCCGTGCCAGATGGCAAGCAATAATGACCAGGGCTTTTGCCTCCTCCAGGGTGAGAGGGCGACGTTGGCTGTTCCGTCGCCATGGATTGGTTGCCCGTAGCCGCCAAAGTGTCACCCGATTCTTGATGATGCTCTGTAACTCTAAATCTTTCGCAGCAACCAGTAGCGCTTCTGAGCCACCCAGATCGAGGGCTTCGATCGCCAACAAAATCAAATCAATTTGCATTCGTGTCCGGCGGGGACATACGCCATCGGGCACATCAGGATTAAGAAAGGCATCCAAAATCATCGAGGTTGACTGAGCGGGAGGACGATTGACTTGCATTACGCTCTCAGAGAAAATCAGCAGAATTTTACCAAACTGCGCTGGCTTTGACGTGGAAATTTTAGATGAGGGAAGCTCATTCCAAACCCCTCATCTTAGCGTATCTCCATTAAAGCTCGACGCACCTGATTAGCCCAGTGTGCCCAGATTTAGAAAGAAATGGCATTAGCAAATCTGATGAGGACTAAGAAACTGGGCTACGCCTCTACTTTCACGCCTCGCCAAAACGCAACATATCCCTCAATGTTTTTTGCCGCATCTTTGGGTTGCGGATAGTACCAGGCCGCATCTTTATTGACCTGTCCATTGACTTCAATGTTGTAATAGCTAGCCATCCCTTTCCAAGGGCAGGTTGTATGAGTATCACTGGAGCTAAAGTATTGGGAATCGATCGAGTCGGAAGGAAAATAGTAGTTCCCTTCAACGACTTCACACTTGTCGCTTTCCGCTAAAACTGCACCGTTCCAAGTTGCTCTGGGCATGGTTTTCTCCTAACAATTGGTAATGGAGTGATGGGGGAATGGGGAACGAGGGGATGAGGGAATGGCTATCCTTGTGATTCCCTACGCAGCTACTTATCCACTCCCCCTATTCCCTGTTCTCTATTCTCTATTCTCTAGCCCGGAATGACGGATAGTTTTCCGTCCATACCAATTGCTTATTGTAGTGCGCTGTGGCTTAGGGTATGAATATAGGAATTTTTAGTCTGGGTTTTTCTGATTCAGATTCAGCCTCAAATGCCAAACTAGAGCATGAGAGGACTTATTGCTATATCTCAGGAGTTATTTCAATGACCCGATCGGCTGCCTCTGTTATCTCATCTGATGTCACGGCTGAAACAAAATACAACCAGGTCCGATCGCTACCGGAACTTTGGTCGATCGTTTGCCAACGCTTCGCCACGATCACGGCACTCCATGATCCGCATTCTAAACCAGAGGTTAAACTCACCTACGCGGAGCTTTATCAGCAGATAGAGCAATTTGCGGCTGGGTTGCAGGCATTGGGGATTTGGGTCAACCCAGATGAACCGTTTCCGCCCCGTGTGGCATTGTTTGCTGATAATAGCCCTCGTTGGTTGGTTGCGGATCAGGGCATTATGCGAGCGGGTGCGATCGATGCGGTACGGGGATCACAGGCAGACGTAGAAGAACTGTTATTTATTTTGCGAGATAGTGGAGCGATCGCTCTCATCGTTGCAGATCTGGAACTCTTCAAGAAACTTCGGGCTGGGCTAGGCGACTTGCCAGTTCAATTCGTTGTCCTTCTATCCGACGAAACGCCACCCGAAGAAAGTTTAAAAATCCTTACTTTTTCACAGCTTTTAGAATTGGGAGCAAATTTCACACTTCAGCCTGTTAACCAAACTCGCGAAACATTGGCAACGCTGATGTATACCTCCGGAACCTCTGGAATGCCCAAAGGAGTGATGCTCAGTCACGGTAATCTGATCTCGCAAGTGTTGGCGTGTCCAACGGTGGTAACGCCTCAACCCGGAGAACGAATTCTCAGCATCCTCCCCATTTGGCACTGCTATGAGCGCACGTTTGAATACTTCATTTTTGCTCGTGGCTGTACGCAGATTTATACCAACATTCGCCATGTCAAAAAAGACCTGAAAGACTACAAACCCAATTACATGGTGGCCGTACCCAGACTCTGGGAGTCAATTTATGAAGGAGTCCAGAAACAGTTTCGGGAACAGCCTGAGAATAAACAAAAGCTGGTAAATTTCTTTTTTAAGATGAGCCAGCGTTATATTGAGGCGCGTCGAACGATGCAAGGGTTAAGCCTGAAGAATCTGAATCCTCCCCCATTGGAGCGGGTTTGGGCGGCAGTGCAGATGGCAGCATTAGCTCCTGTGCATCAGTTGGGCGATCGACTGGTCTATCAGCAAATTCGGGCAGGGATGGGTGGAGAAATTAAGTATGTCGTGAGTGGCGGTGGATCGATCGCGGATCACCTGGAAGATTTCTTCGAGATTATTGCCATTGAGATTTTGGGTGGATATGGGCTAACAGAAACCTCTCCGATTACCAATGTTCGCCGTCCCAATCGAAACTTGCGAGGAGCCGATGGTCAACCGCTTCCCGATACTGAAATCCGGATTGTTGATCCGGAGACGCGCCAACCGTTGCCGACTGGAAAGCAAGGACTGGTACTAATTCGTGGTCCTCAAATCATGCAAGGGTACTATAACAATCCCACGGCAACCGCAAAGGCGATCGATCCGGAAGGTTGGTTTGATTCGGGCGATCTGGGCGTGGTAACGGAACAGGATGACCTGATTATCACTGGACGGGCAAAAGATACGATCGTCCTCACGAATGGTGAAAACATTGAGCCGCAACCCATTGAAGATGTTTGCTTGCGTAGCGTCTACATCGACCAAATTATGCTAGTTGGGCAGGATCAACGATCGCTTGGAGCGCTCATTGTTCCTAATGGGGAGGCATTGCAGAAATGGGCAACTTCACAGAATCTTTACTTACGCTTGCCAGATGATGAAAAGCCTACTCCGTCCGGAACTCAGGACATTGACTTGGATAGTAAAGTGATTCAAGATTTGTTTCGGCAAGAGTTAACTCGCGAGGTGAAGAACAGACCGGGCTATCGGGCAGACGATCGCATTGGAGCTTTTTGCTTGCTGTTAGAACCTTTCACCATTGAGAACGGGATGCTCACTCAGACGCTAAAAATCCGGCGAACAGTTGTGACGGATCGCTATCGCGATATGATCGACAAGATGTTTGCTTGATCCTTCAAATTCCTAGCTCAGCCCTCATGGATATCTCTAAATCTCATTTACTCTTAAAACGAGCAGTTAACGTAAAGGTGATCGTCACTCCTCGCTGGAAGGAGGAAGTGCAACAACAGTTGCAAAATCAAATTAATCAATTAGATGGGCAGCTTCAGCAGCTAGAAATTCAGGGGCAGCGAATGATTTCTGAAGTTCAGAAACAAAGTTCTCAGCCTACTGAGCCGATCGTGGCACAACAGCTTACCAATATCCAGGTACAAGTCAACCAAAAGAAAAGCGAAATTCTGGAGAAAAAGAACCAGATATTGCAGCAATTGCAGCAAGTCCAACTGTTAGAGATGGATCAAGAAGTCAATCAAGGTCAAATTGAAGGCTTCTTCCGCGTGGAAACAGGAGATAACCTGATCCGCAAAATGCAGGTAGAGATCTTGCTGCGAGATGGTGTGGTTCAAGAAATTCGGGGAGACCTGTAGCCATGATTAATGAAGTGTTCATGCCTGCCCTCAGTTCCACTATGACCGAAGGTAAGGTTGTTGCGTGGGTGAAGTCGCCTGGTGACAAGGTTGAAAAAGGCGAGACGGTGGTGATTGTGGAATCAGACAAAGCGGATATGGATGTGGAATCCTTCTATGAAGGCTATCTGGCATCCATTATCACTCCGGCTGGTGAGACAGCAACCGTGGGTGCGCCGATCGCCCTGATTGCTGAAACTGAAGCCGAGATCGAAACAGCGAAGCCGAGATCGACGGGGGCATCTCAAGCCACTCCACCTGCTCCTACGGCTCCACCTGCTCAAGCGGCAGCCACTACCACGACTCCTGCGGCGACCGCAACCGACTCAAGCACTCCGTTAACCCGCAACGGACGGACGATCGCCTCTCCTCGTGCTCGAAAATTGGCAAAAGATCTCAAAGTTGATCTCAGTACCATCAAAGGTAGTGGTCCTTACGGACGCATCGTTGCAGAAGACATAGAAGCCGCCGCAGGCAAAACCAGTACTCCTGCTCCTCCTGCCCCTTCTGCTCCTTCTGCTCCTTCTGCTCCTCCTGCTCCTATCGCTGCCTCGGCGGATAAGTCTGCCCCTCCTCCTGTTGTTACTCCTCCCGCTCAACCTGGTCAGGTCGTTGCACTCAACACATTGCAACAGGCGGTTGTCCGGAACATGGTTGTCAGTTTGCAGGTTCCCGCGTTTCGGGTGGGCTACACCATCACTACAGATAGTTTGGATAGGCTCTACAAGCAAATTAAATCTAAGGGCGTGACGATGACGGCACTGCTAGCGAAAGCCGTTGCCATGACCTTGCAGAAACACCCGTTGTTGAATGCTTTCTACACCGAGCAGGGCATCAACTACCGATCGAGCATCAATGTGGCGATCGCAGTGGCAATGGATGATGGTGGATTGATCACCCCTGTGCTACAAAACGCGGATCAGGTTGATATCTACTCGCTGTCGCGCACCTGGAAGGATTTAGTCGATCGGGCTAGAGCCAAGCAGTTGCAGCCCAATGAATACAGTACGGGTGGTTTCACGATCTCGAATTTGGGGATGTTTGGAGTCGATCGCTTCGATGCCATCTTGCCCCCCGGACAAGGCGCAATTTTGGCAGTTGGTGCATCTCGTCCACAAGTAATTGCTACATCAGATGGACTGTTTGGTGTGAAAAACCAAATGCAGGTCAATATGACCTGCGATCACCGGGTGATCTATGGCGCACATGCGGCAGCCTTCCTGCAAGACTTAGCGAAGCTGATTGAAACTAACGCACAATCCCTCACACTGTGAGAGATGCAAAAGAGCACGGTATGCCATCTTCTTTGAGAATGGGGATGTCGTTTGGCCAGTTGAGAGTCACGTTGACTGTCACATCTTCAACTGCGTAACTCAATTAGCGGCTATCTATAGTCCACTGCATAAGCTCATTCCCCCTGAGTGGACAGTGCCTTGCGGAAAACAATTTTGTCCGCCCCTTCTGCATAGAACTCGCGTATACGGGCTTCCTCGTCGTAACCGTTCTTTCGATAGAACGCTCGCACATGCTCAAAGTCTGGCGTACCCATCGTCTCAACCAGTAAGACCCGCGCACCCCGGTCTGCCAAAGTTTGCTCTACAAAGAGTAGCAGTTTCGCACCGCGTCCTTGCCTTTGGTGAGTCGGGTGGATGGCAATCAATTGCAGGTTCCATGTCCCGTTGGTCATTCGTTCCGGTTCGCAGTAGGCTAATCCCACAAGTCCGTCATCGTCGTCTGTAATCCAGAATGAATAAGTGTTGCCATCTTTGCTCAACGAATCGGTCAACATCTGACGCAACTCCTCTAGTTCGTCGGACGAAAAGAGTCCGATAGAGTTGGCTAAGGCAATCAGCGCATCTGTGTCATCGGGCGTGATTGAGCGGATCATAGCGAACTCCGTTGTCCGTTACTGGCAATTCCATCGACGGGTGCAATTTTGAATCGTCCGCCTGTTTGATCATCCAGAATTGCGGCAAACACACTGGGCGAATCATGGCTGGGAAAACAGAGCCAGTCGATCGATCCATTCAATCCCCCTAGGGCAGCCGTGTGCATGTTGCCAATAATGCCATAGTTAGCAACGGATTGATATGCCATGATCTGATTCCTTTTCAATTCAAGGTCTAAGGGGGTGAATGTCTCTACTCCTGATACAGTTCAGGAAACTGTTCCTGAAGCCGATCGATCTGAGGCAGGTCATGTATCACCACATAGGGATGGTAGGGATTGCGATCGATGAAATCCTGATGGTAGTCCTCAGCCGCATAAAAATCATCCAAGGAAGTAAGCTGAGTGACGATTGGGCGATCGAAGACTTGCGCTTCATTCAGTTGATCGATATAGGTTTGGGCAACTTGCTTCTGCTCATCGTTAGCAAAGAAGATCGCGGAACGATATTGTGTTCCCGTGTCTGGGCCCTGCCGATTTAATTGGGTCGGGTCGTGCGCCACGGCAAAGTAAATCTTGAGAAGCTGCCCATAGGAGATTTGCGACGGATCATAGGTGATTTTCACCGCCTCTGCATGGTCTGTTGCCCCAACACTCACTTGCTCATAATGTGCAGACTCCGCACTGCCACCCGCATAGCCTGTGAACACCTCAGACACACCTTTGAGATGCTCAAAAACGCCTTCCATGCCCCAGAAGCAGCCGCCCGCGAAAACCGCTGTTTGTTCTTCCGTCATAGGAGTTGTCGAGATATCTGTAACCGGATCAGGAAACGCTGCCGTAGAAGTCGCTACATCAGCAGCGGAACCCAGACGGATCGCACCATACATCAATGCAGCAGCGGTCAGCGACAGAATGGAAAAGCGACGCACGAAGGGATTGGAAAAAGCAATGCGGACTGACATAGGGTGTGAAGTTCTCCAACAGGTGAACGATCGTGGTGTTTAATAAATTTCAGAGTTTCAGACATCCTCATTACAACAACAGTGCTGACAGGTTTATCCTGCGATAAAGTTAAGGGCAACGCCATTCATGCAATAGCGTTTTCCGGTGGGTGCAGGTCCATCATCAAACACATGCCCCAGATGTCCACCGCAGCGATGGCAATGCACTTCCGTTCGGGTGATCAACAAGGAATGATCATTAGAGGTACGAATGGCATTGTCGATCGGCGCATAAAAGCTGGGCCATCCTGTCCCACTATCAAACTTGGTATCAGAGGAAAACAGGGGCAGGTCACAGCCCGCACAATGATAAGTGCCTTGGGTAAACTGCTTGTCCAGTGGACTACTGAAAGGCGGTTCTGTACCCTGTTGTCGTAGCACGTTAAATTGTTCAGGCGTCAAGATTTCGCGCCACTCTGCTTCCGTTTTAGTAATTTCAAACCCGCCATCTGAAGCCGTCTGAGCGTCTGACCCGGAAGACAGATAACGGGATAGGACGATCGCCCCCACAACTGCCGCACTTGCTTGTAAGAAGTAGCGTTTTTTCATCACTCAAACCCTTTGTCCAATTTCACAGCAGCCAGCCATCCTAAATCGAGCTTATCTCTCTAAAATAAGCAGCAATTATGAAACCTGGCTGAGTTTTCAGTAAGGAAAGACCGAGTTTGTAGCGCTGTTAGTAAGATATAGCTGTAGTTACAACTTTCGGCGTTGCATAATAGATCTATGAAATCAGGGAAAATGCCATGCAGTGTCCAGAATGTGGCTCGACTAATATCAGTAAAAACGGTAAGCAAAAAGGTAAACAAAATCACATCTGCAAGGAGTGCAGACGGCAGTTGATTGACACCTATGCAGTCAAAGTGGCGCACTCTGTACTGCTATCCTGAACTGGAACTTGCAGGAAAATGTCGATAGAAAATAACGCAACAAACTGTATTGAAAAGAAGCATATCTCGCTCCAACCAAAGGATATAATTAAAGTCTGGAAACTTACAAGATTAACCTGTCATTTTTGCTACTAAAGGTAGGACAGACAAGTATGTCCTGAATACTGCGATGTAAAGTCATTTTCCAGCTTGGAGTGAATGGAAACAGCGCTCAGTTGTAGCTCACAAATGTAGCTCACAAAGGAGGGCTGTTATGCTCTTAGTCCACGAGGAATATCAATCTAGCTTTGATACTGCCATGCACTGTGCAGTCGCTTGTGAATACTGTGCGAGAGCCTGTATGGGAATGCCAGACATGGTGAAGTGTGCAAGGATGTGCTTGGACTGTGCAGAAATTTGCCGCACCTCTGCCACCTACATGGTGCGCGGCTCGTATTTCATGTCCCACATTGCCCGCGCTTGCGCCGACATCTGTGATGTTTGTGCTGAAGAGTGTGAACGGCATGAGATGAAACATTGCCAGAAATGTGCTGCAATCTGTCGTCAAGCCGCAGAAGAGTACCGCAAGATTGCTGGTATTGGTGTTGCCAAAGTTTAATTTGCCACAACTCGGCTCAAGCCTTCTACAATGCTTTTCACTGGAATGAATCCATGATCAGCTAACCCGTACATCAACAGTGCCCGTATGTTGTCATCCGAGGCGTTGTGCAGGGGGTTAGTTTCCGTCCGTTTATCTATAGCGACAGCCACTTGGGTTAGGACGGGGTGCAGGGGTTCCACCCCTGGCTGGGGGCGAAGCTCCCACACCCCTTTTACTCCCGATGTCCTAACCTTTTGGCGACATTTGATTGGAGTGATCGCCTCTGGTGTTTGCTGTAGGCAGTTGCGCTATGCTTGAGCCAGTCCGAATGGAGTGGAATGGGGGATGACTGAAGCCCTGGCTGAAAATATGTTGGCTCCTACGGAGTTGCCACCTCAATTTCCCGACCACACGCAGCTACCAGAGTCGGACGGTTCGTTTGCGAAGAATTTTCAAGAGCATCCCCAATCTCTGATCCTGACTGACTCGATCGGGGCGACCTTGGAACGAATTCATCCTGATGGGCGGTATGCGATCGGGCAGGACTGTGGGATTTACTGGCGAGAAACAGAGCCACCCGAAAAAGGCGCGGAAGCACCAGATTGGTTTTACATACCGAATGTACCACCTAGATTGAGGGGAGAGATTCGGCGATCGTATGTCTTGTGGCGAGAGTTTATTGCACCAACAATCGCGTTAGAGTTTGCCTCCGGGGATGGCAGTGAAGAACACGATCGAACCCCGCTTTCTTATTCTGAAGAGAGTGGAACAACGAGACCCGGCAAATTTTGGGTCTACGAGCAGATTATACGGATTCCTTTCTACGGCATCTTCTGCGTCAACAGCGGTGAGTTGGAGATGTATGAGTTAGTGGGCGGGCAGTATCAGCGGATGGCCGCAAATAGTCGTGGGCACTACCCGATTCCGCCAATGGAAGTGGAAATTGGGGTGTGGGAAGGTGCTTATCAGAATCAGATCCAGCTTTGGTTGCGCTGGTGGGATTTTCAGGGAAATTTGCTACTGACTGGCAACGAACGGGCGATCGCGGCAGAGGAGAAGGCAGCTAGACTAGCTGAACGGTTGAGAGAACTGGGGGTTGACCCAGATTTGGCATAGCTTTTTGTGCGGGTTGTTGTCAATATGACTGTCATGATGTCATAAACAGCATTGTTTGGCGATAGAGCGATCGCTCTCACTGTAGATTGACCCCACTACTTTACCAAACTCTCCAGCCTCAGCGTCCCAAACTTCGGCGACCAAAACCCCTCCCGTCCTTCAAAAAACGCCACCTCTTGACATTTCCCCCGGCGATTCTCCATTAGCGAACAACGCAACATTACCTTCTCCTTCCCCTCCTTCGTGTAGGCATAGCGTTCTAGCAACGCTCCACACACTGGACAGGGAACATCCGTAAATGCTTCTGGATTAGGAACACGTTGGGCATAGGGCAACTCATACCGCTTCCCGTTCGGATTCCAAAACATTACCGCTCCACAGCCTACCGCTCCACACTTGAGAAAATGATTCGCCTTCAGCTTCTTGGATTTGGAGGGAATTTTACTCATCGCCTCCCCACACTTTGGACAGGCTGTTTTCGTCATCGTTGCCTGCGACTTCGGCTTGGTTGAGTCTGGCGATCGTGACTCATTCGAGTTCACCACCTGAGCGCCATTTGATCTGAGGATCTGACCTGCCTTCTCCAGTGCAGGCGCAAAATAAGTGCGATGCCAACTGGTCAGATACACCTGCCAGTCTTGCTTTCCCTGAGCGATCGCATCCAACGCGGCTTCCATCTGCGCTGTAAACTCCGGCTGAATCAACTCCGGCAATAGTTTCTCTAGCGAACGATCCAACTCCATACCCAACGCGGTCGGCTGAAGTTTCCCCTTGTCCACTCCCACATACTCTCGCTCCTTCAGCGTCTTGATCGTGGGTGCATAAGTACTTGGTCGCCCGATCCCCTGACGCTCCATCAACTGCACCAGCTTGGGTTCTGTGTAGCGCGGCGGTGGTTGCGTCTGCTTCTGGTTTGCGTCTGCTTGTTTCAGTGTGAGGGATTGTCCTTGCTGTAATACGGGAAGTTGGGTATCGGCACTCAGGTTATTCCAGTAGCGCGTGTAGCCGGGAAACTCCACAACCTGTCCCCGTGCTTCCCACTGCACTGACCCCGATCGCGTCACCACCCGTGTTTTGCGTAAGCGGGCTGGGCAACATTGAGACGCGATCGACCGATTCCAGATCAACTCATACAGTTTTGCAGCATCTTCACTCATTTGCACGGTTAATCGATTGACATCCGTTGGGCGAATCGCTTCGTGAGCTTCCTGAGCGCCTTTAGCCGTCCGGTGGCGAGTGGTTTGAGTGGGAACATTCGTTGGATCAAACTGTTCCAGGTAATCGCGCACCGACGTACAAAACGATTCAGCTAACATCACTGAATCCGTTCGCATGTAGGTGATGGTGCCCGCTTCGTAGAGCGACTGTGCCACTTTCATCGTGCGATCGGGACTGAAGCGCAGTTTGGCTCCGGCGGCTTGCTGCAAGGTAGAGGTGATGAAAGGCGGCGGTGGAGATTGATGGCTGATTTTGCCTTCCACAGTGACGACTTGATGAGGTGTGGAGCGGGCGATCGCCACAAGTCGATCGGCTTCTGCTTGGCTCGTCACCCGATCCGACTCCTGGCTTTCCTTCCCCTCAGTTGCATCATCGGTTAGTTCGATCGTAGGGGTTGAACTTGTCTTCAATTTGGCTCGGTAGAACGCCTTAAACCCCTCTTGATACTCAACCCAAACGCTCCAGTAGTCCTGAGGTTTGAACGCTTGGATTTCCTTCTCTCTGGTACACAACAGATGCAGCGTCGCGCTCTGCACCCGTCCCATCGACTTTGCACCAATATTGAGTCGCCACACCACATGCTTGCTGCCCTTGTAGCCCACCAATTTATCCAGACAATCTCGTGCCCGTCCGGCGGCGATGAGTGCTTGATCAAGCGCACGGGGATGGGCGATCGCCGCCTTCACGGCTTGCGGTGTAATTTCGCTGTAAACCACTCGCCTGGGATTTTTTAGCCGCAGTTCTTGCTGGAGATGCCAACCGATCGTTTCCCCTTCGCGATCGGGGTCAGTGGCAATGTAGACTGCCTCAGCTTGCTTCACAGCTTGGCGCAACTCTGCCAACACTTTCCTTCCTCCAGTTTCCCTGGGTTCATAGCGACACTGGACTCGATCGTCGAGCAGATCAAAGCCCAAGGCATCGTCACCGTCATTTGCCAGTTCCCGCACATGACCCATACTGGCTTTCACAATCCAGCCAGGTCCTAAAATCTGACTTAACTTCTTAGATTTACCGGGACTTTCGATCAGCAGTAGGTTTGCCATTAGTGCAACGCAGAATCACCAATTTAATAGTACAAGCGATCCATATATATGGCATCTGTTCAATGACTGCGGTATCTCGAATGATCCACCGCCTCCCTCCAGAGTGAAATCAAAAATTATTGGCAGTTATATGGGTGTGTTGCTAGATGGCAGTTCGGGGCTAATGGCAGCCGCTGACTGCAACCGTTAGCCTGCTTCGGTTACAGATGGTGGTAGTGGTTGTTAAGTTATCCGTTATAAGTCTGAAATACTCGTCATCCGATTCAAGATTTTCGTAAAAAGCTTCACTTCAGTTGCATCAAGATGACAAGCAAAATACTTCACGATTCCTGACTCATAAACCGACCACATGCACTCCAGCATTGCGAGACCTTCTACTGTAATGACCGCAAACGCTCCACGACGATCGCGCTTACATTGCTCTCGCTGGAGCAGTCCTGCGACTTCTAAGCGATCGACGAGACGGGTGACATTGCTGCGACTCAGGAGAACAGCTTGGGCCAGTTCGTGCAGACGAAGTTGACGCTCAGGCGCTTCTGATAGCGCAAACAGAACATCATACCAACTGAGCGGCGGCAATTCTGCGGTGGCTAGATCCCGCTCAATGCGCTCGATCAGCGTCACATGAGCGGTCAGAAACTTTCGCCATGCAAGGTTATGCGCTTTACTGAGATTAACAGACATCGATATTAGTTGAACTGTATTAGTTGAACTGTGAATGATTGCAAATGCGACGATATGTGACGATTTGGATGAGATAATTGCAGATGCAACTATTGTAGAGTATCACTGAAGAAGTTGCAGTTGCAATTAGTTGAGGTCAACCATGAGCATTGATTTGAAGCTTGCCTTTGAAGAGATCAAAGATCTAGTGCTGCAAGGCAAAGCATTGGAGGCGTTTGAGAAATATTACGCGGATGAAGTCGTGATGCAGGAGAATGAAAACCCTCCAACGGTTGGAAAAGATGCAAACCGCCAACGAGAGCAAGAATTCTTTTCTAAGCTAGTTGAATTTCGAGGCGCAGAGGTGAAGAGTGTTGCGTTTGGTGAAGATGTGATTCTTTCCGAGTGGTGGCTGGACTACACTCACCAGGATTGGGGCAACCGATCGTATCATCAAGTCTCTGTGCAGCGATGGAAGGATGATCAAGTTGTCCACGAACGGTTTTACTACGGGTCTTGATAGCTGTTTTGCACAAGTCAGAGGTGCTAATTATGTCAATGCCCAAGCTGGAGCTAATCAGCCATCATCTTTGTCCCTACGTTCAGCGAGCCGTCATTACGCTACTCGAAAAAGAAATTCCGCATGAGCGAACCTATATCGATTTGTCTAACAAGCCTGATTGGTTTCGCGAAATTTCACCATTGGGAAAAGTGCCCTTGCTGAAGGTGAATGAGGAAGTTCTATTTGAATCGGCAGTGATTTGTGAGTATTTGGATGAAATCACCCCTGGCTCATTGCATCCAAATGACCCCCTGCAAAAGGCAAAACATCGGAGTTGGATTGAGTTTGGGTCTAGCATTCTCAATGGAATTGCTGGATTTTACAATGCACTGGATCAAGATACGTTTGAACAGAAGCGGGGTGAATTAATGCAAAAATTCACCTGGATTGAGCAGAATCTTGGCAACGGTGCTTACTTCGCTGACGAGAGGTTTTCACTTGTCGATGCCGTTTATGGAGCGATTTTCCGTTACTTTGATGTGTTTGACAAAATCGCAGACTTTAGCGTTTTTGCTAACACTCCAAAAGTTAGAGATTGGCGGCAATCACTTCAAGCTCGATCGTCAATTCAACACGCCGTTACCGAGGATTATTCGGAGCGTTTACTCACATTTCTTAAACAGCGTAATGCATACTTGTCTGCGATGATTCTGTAGCGTAACAGCCAGCAGGATAACAACACGATGGAGCGGACGGTTGAGAGTCTTTTCGTCTAGCGTTTAAGTAATCTATTTCACGTCTAGCAGTCCGTCCTCCTTCAACTTTGGATCGAAGCGGATTGATAGCCTAACGCCACGGGCTTCTAAAAGTGATAAAACCTCTTGTTCGACTCGTCGGGCAACTTGCTTCAGGGTTTTGATTTTGCCTAAATCATCGCTTGCCTCGTAATTCGCTTGTTCTTCAGGTGTCATTTTTGCCTTCGCATCGATCGCCTGAGTCCAACATTTTTCGTCTGCCCCATTTCCGATGGGCATTGCTTCATTTTCCATAATCCAGGCATCCCGAATGCCTTCCAAAACAGCACGACTGGGGCGATCGATCGTTTGTACCTTAAACCAGTAGCAGTATTGAGGTTGCCGTACTAAATGTTGCTTCAGGCTTAGCGAAATATCCCGCGAGTAGCCGATATAGCAGAGTGATTTAGCTTGGTCAAAAATGGCATAGACGCCGATCGTTCCAGTAAATCGATCGATTAATTGCCCATTTTCATCTAGATAGGGAATGAACTCTAAATCAGCCAGGTTGGAAATCGTAGTATTAGAAGTCATAGCTTGCGATAGGGCAGCGAACAAACGGCTAGGGTGAAAGATTTACCTTTGATCAGCCTAGGAGATTCTGGAACCCAAATAACATGATCCAGGCATTAAGATTTTTTGCTCAACCTGAGACTACTGTGTGACGAGCGAACTTGCCCTTGAAGCAAGAATTAAGATTCATGGCTTAAACCGTAGCTCTTTCAATCCTATGGCTAAGGGCGATGTCATGCGACAGGACGGTATACCCTTAACGAAAAAAGGCTAAGATCGGCGTTAGAACTGCGGATAAATCAGATAAATCAGAGTTATAGCGATTTCCAGTAGGATGGGCACTGCCCATCAGATCATAAAACGCTCTATTGATCAAGCACTGTGGCAATGCCCACCCTTCGATTTGAGGTTTATTGATTTGAAAATTGCTGTATTGCAACAATTTGGGAAATCTGGGTGTCAGGGTTTATTTCAGATTCACTGAGGTCAATTGATTCATGCGAGGCTTTTCTACATTTAGGCTCTTTGGTGCAACAGCACTAGCGTTTATGTTGTTCAACAGTTTGGGTGTTGATTTGCAAGCTGGTTTATCTGGACAACAAATTATTCCAGGTAACGATCATGTTGAGGCAAGGAGCCGGGGTGGGCGTAGCCGAGGCGGAAACTTCAACAGAAGACGTTCTTCACAGGATTCTGAGGATTCAGGTGGGCGCGATCGTCCAACCTCCCGCCCTTCAACCAGCGATTCGCCTCAAGTTGCACCATCTACCCGTCCATCCACACCATCATATAATCCCAATCCTCCGGTGGTTGCTCCCGTTCCCGTTCCGGTTCCAGTTAGTCCGACTGTTATTACCACAAGTCCGTCTTCTGGGTTCCCCTTTGGGCTGTTGCTGCTGGTTGGCGGAATTGGGGTTTTGCTGGTGGCTTACCTGATCGTGATGAACATGAGACGATCGGGCAGTGGTCATAATAGCTACAGTTCAGATAGTTACTCAAATAGTTACTCAAATGGCTATGGTGGCTATCCCTCTGAAGTGGACAATGACACGGTAACGGTGACAATGCTGCAAGTTGCTTTGTTAGCTCAAGCGCGGCAAATTCAAATTGATTTAACGGAATTAACTCTCAACGCTGACACAGAAACCTCCGAGGGATTGACGCAACTCTTGCAGGAAACAGTATTGGCATTACTGCGATCGCCCGAAAACTGGACTCATGTTCGCTCTAGTTCCAAAACGGTCAAGAGCCGTCAGGAAGCGTCTAGACTGTTTGAGCAACTGTCGATCGAGGAGCGCAGTAAGTTTAGTGCTGAAGCCCTAGCAAACGTGGGTGGACGAATTCGTCGTCAAGCGGCTCCAGTGTTGTCCGAGGATGACGGTCCGGCAGCATACATCGTAGTAACACTATTAGTGGGAACAGCCGACGATCGCCCCCTACTTACCAATCCCATCTTTTCCACGACTGATCTGCAAGCTACCCTTCAACGACTCGGAGCCGTTACACCCGATTATCTCATGGTGTTTGAACTGCTCTGGAGTCCGCAGGATGAGAGTGACAGCCTCACTTATGATGAATTGCTGACCGAATATCCTGGTTTAGTTCAGGTCTAGTATCCGGCTAGCTTGCCGCTCCGCTTGGCTTCTCGTTCTGCCCATCGAAAAAGCATTAGCCCAATGCTCAGGTAAATTGCACCATTGAGCAGAGCGATCGTCAGTACCACTCCATCCAACCCTTGATTTCTCGCCATCACATCTCGTAATAAGCCTGCCCCAGGAGCCATTGGCAGCAAATAGCCCAAAACCTGCCACACTCCTGTCCAGGTTTCAACAGGAGCCGTGAACAGAAACAGTAAGGCAAACTGAAAAATGCTAAGTAGCTGTTGCACTTGTTTGAGCAACAAGGCTAATGAACCCATTGCAAATGAGATGCCATAAGCTCCTAGCAAAACAGCCAACAGAGGCGGAAACAGGGTGATTGGGAAGGCAAGTTGGCTACCTGTCAGCAAGAGGATCGCGAGTAGAATACCGAGGTTAATGGCAAGGTTAAGCAGGAGACTCGCGATCGCCCGCATCAAAAATACGTTTATTGCTCCGTAAGGTGAGAGAAACAGTTGCTCTAAAGTGCCTGTACGGGCTTCGTTTTGCAGTCCTCCCGCGATATCACTCAGGATGAAAATCATTAGCGCCCAAAGAACGTACCCGATGATGATTGAGTCGAGGCGATCGCCAAACTGGAATCCCGATCCAGCAATGTAGCGAGTGCTGAGGAAGAGTCCATAAAAGATGATAGTTGTTCCAACGATCGTCGCAACGATCTCGGAGGCATAGCGGATGAGTTGAATCCAACTGCGTTTGAGTTCGGCGAGGAAGAGGGGGAGCATGGGGAGAGGGGGGAGATGAGGGAGATGAGGGAGATGAGGGAGATGAGGGAGATGAGGGATGGTTAGTCGGTGAAGATTTGATTGAGTTGAATGGGTTGGGTTGTTTCGCTGAAGAGGGTTTCTAGGGCGATCGCCTGGGCAGCCGCCATCTGACCGTAGGTGAAGACGTAGGGAATATCGGGTGGAAGTTGGGGCAGGAATGGGTCTAGAACGTAGGGACTGCCGTAGATGACGAGGGCTTGCAGACGATCGGTTTCCAGCAGGAATGTGAACCAGTCTTGAGCGATTTGGGTGAGGTCGGCACTGCCTCGGAAGGGATTGCCTCGAATGAACAGTTGCAGCAGTGTGGGATGAGTGTCGGTGGTAGCATCAAGTGAGATTGGGGGCGTGTAACGATCGATAATTTGCAAGTGATAGCCCCATTGCTGAGGCAGGGTGATTGCAGGAGTGTTGAGGGTCAGGAAGCCAGAGCCAATAACGCTATCCAGCAAGATCAAGTTCCTAAGCGATAATGATCGCCTCGTCCGATCGATGCGGTTTTGAGTAGGACGATGAATCTTTTGAGAACCATGCAGGATGTGTGTTGCAGTGGCGATCGCGTTTGGTTGTGCCAGGTGTTCTAGTCGGATTGGCGGCGGGACAGTTTCCCAGGCATGAGGATTGTCTGCAACAGCAGGGAAGCAAACGTTGCGTTTCGATCGCCAAATTCGCTCCAGGGAAGCCTGAATGCGATCGATTGTAATCCGTCCTGTTTCGATGGCTTGGCAAATGGCATGAATGGCTCCTTCTGGATCAGGCGGCATCAGAAGAATATCAACACCGGCATCGATCGCCATTACCGCCGCTTCATCGGCACCATAACGATTAGCGATTGCGCCCATAATTAGTGCATCTGTGACGATTAATCCCTCAAATCCTAATCGTTGTCGCAATTCGCCTGTCAAAATCCGATGAGATAGTGTAGCGGGATACTCAGTATCCAATGCCGGAATTTGCAGATGAGCCGTCATCACAGCATCTACATTATTCGCGATCGCCGCTTGAAACGGGGGAAACTCTACTTCAGTCAGGCGATCGAGCGGATGGGGCAGAATGGGTAAATCAAGGTGAGAATCGGTGGCGGTATCTCCGTGTCCGGGAAAGTGTTTTGCGGTTGTCAGGATGGGATGTTGCTGTGCGCCTTGCAGAAACGCGATCGCCAATTCACACACGATTGCTGCCGTTTCGCCAAACGATCGAACATTGATCACCGGATTCTGAGGGTTATTATTCACATCTACCACCGGAGCCAACAACCAGTTAATCCCGATCGCTAGAGCTTCTTGAGCCGTGATCGCGCCCATTTGCCGAGCCGCATCGGTTGGTAGAAAGTCTGACTGGTTTGGGAGAGCAGCAATTGCCATCGGCGGCGGAAACCAGGTTGCTCCGGCAAATCGTTGCCCAACCCCTTCCTCAATATCGGCAGCAATCAGTAATGGAATGGATGCCCAGTCTTGCAGTTGCCGCGATCGAACTCCCACTTCTGCGGCACTACCACCCAACAAAATTACGCCACCGACCCCTAATTCTTGTATTCGATCGCGCAAGATATCCGCAGGCGGTTCCCACTGGGGATACTGAATCTGGTGATCGAATAGATACCCTGAAGCACGCACAACGATCATCTGGGCGATTTGTTTCGCTAGCGGCAAGCGTTCCCAATCAGGTAGCGACATCCTCTTCTGCACCGATCGCGTCGTCTTCATCCCACCCATCATCAGTACCATCAGTATCATTTCGTTCTTGGTTAAGGCGGTTTAACAACGACAACACCTTGGTACCTCGTTCGATCGATCGATCCTCTAGAAACACAATTTCGGGTGTACGACGCAGGCGAATCCGTTGTCCTAATTCAGCCCGGACATAGCCTGTAGCAGATTTTAAGCCTGCCATTGTTTCTGCTCTCGCTTCATCACTGCCATAAATACTGACAAAGACCTTGGCATGTTGTAAATCGCCTGACACATCCACATTAGTCACACTGACCATTCCCATCCCAACTCGTTCATCTTTGATGCCAGAGAACAGGAGTTGGCTGACCTCCCGCCTAATCAATTCTGCGACACGGGCAACACGACGACTGGTAGCCATAAAACTTCTCCAATTCAACACGCTGTTAGCCATCCAGGATCAGCACTCAACCATCCGCTTTGAACACCATTTTGAACGCGATCGGCAGGATCAAAACATACTCCGTGCGGATTGTATCCGTTCATCACAAGATGGTCTACCGCAAAAATGCTGATGATGAAAGACGGATAGCCAAATTCTCTAAACGGCACCTAGTCCCAGCATAGCGCGGAGGGTAAAGGCGAGGGATGCAAAAGCAGCAATGAGAACAGCGATCGTGGCGATCGCTGTCACCGGACGCTGAAACAACGGCATTAGCGGACTGAATGCCGACATGAACACGCCGAGGGTAAAGCTGATCAGGTATCGAGGGTATCGTGAGATGTTATTAAAAAAGTCTTGCATTGTTTTTACCGAAGCAATGCTTCCACAAGCGTAAAAAACAGGACAACAGTATTACATTAACAGTAAACTACCGTCTCGTCTCATTTTACGGGACAGAACCAGCAATTCTCAGTATGGTGAAAAGATGTTCAAGCCGTGGAAATGCCTGTATTGTAAAAACATCTGAGAGAACCAAGAGAGCCAGAACCATTGCAAGAGCGGGGTTTATTTGACACGATAGTCGGTT
>JAAUSF010000034.1 GCA_012033255.1 Cyanobacteria bacterium RU_5_0 | reverse complement strand
GGGGGGATGGGGGGATGGGGGAAAAGTAATGTTGGTTTTGGGTTCGGGAGTAGCTACCATGAGAGTCGCTGGTTTGGAGGAGGGGTAGATAAGGATTGGTGTGCGGGTGTGACGATTATTCGATTGGCTGAGATTCAGAGATGTGATGACGGGGATAGTTTGTCCAGGTTCTAGGATGATGAGCGCCCGATCGCTGTCTTGTTTTTGGAGTTGAGCGATCAGTTGAGACGCTACTTTCATCGCCTTTAGATTTATGGGTTTGATTGGTGATTGAGCAATGCTGTGTTGCCCATTCAAATTAGTCTGCCGATGCGCCTTCAATGGATTGCCATCCTCATGATTCTCAAACATGAGCCGTCGAAACGAATTGAAGAACACATGCAGTCTTGGAAAATAGGGTTCGATCGAATTCAACATAGCTCAGTGAATGAATGGATCAGATAGCGGAGATTCATGAACTTCGACTGATATTCGTGCTGTTACTTGTACTCTTGCTCATATTGTTATTCGTGCTATCAAATTTTTTGAATGATTAGTTGATAACCACAGTGCAGCAAATGATATTGTCCATGCATAAACTTGAGAAACGCATCGATACCGATTTTGGTATCCTGCCCCGGATAGTCCGGATCAGACCAATGATAGTCATCGAAGATCATTAATCCGCCTCGCTTCAGAAGTTGCCAAGACAATACCCCATCTCGCTCAACGTGAAATGCCCAATGACAACCATCAATGTAAATCACGTCATATGCCAGGGGAAGCAGTGTTGGCAAAATTTCGTGGGAATTGCCGACGATCGGCATCAGTTGTTCGGTGATTCCCGCCTTCACAACGTTGATGGCAAACTCAGGTTGAAAGTTCGGTTCAATGCAGGTGAGCCGAGCCGAGGGATGCGTCAAGATATGGTCAAAGAACCAGCAAGCCGACATTCCCTGGAAACTGCCTATCTCCAGGAATTGCAATCCGGGTAGATGAGCATAGGAACCTAAGTATTGTTGTAACGTTGGAATATTGTGGCTAAACCAGTCTTGGGTAAATTGGTAGTCTCTGACCACGCAACTCTCCCAACCGTGTAGCTCAGCCGCTTTTTGGTAACAACGGGTTGCCTCAACCTGGTTGCCCTGATGGGTAAGAGACCGTCCCAAGTGAGTATATGCCCAGGGGTAGGTTTGGTCAAGACCGATCGCCTGCCGCGCAACTTCCCCAACTTCCTCCCATTCGCCCAACTGTGACAAGACTTCTGCCAAATTGTGATATGACCATGAAAAACTGGGATTCAACTGAATGGCTTGTCGGAATGCCTCACTCGCATCCGGCCAATGTCCTAAATACATCAGCGCATCGCCGAGATGATGATGCGACCACGATCGATCTGGGTCAAGCTCGATCGCCCGTCGTAACGCACCCGCTGCTTCTGCCCATCGCTGCTGATTCACCAGGGTATATCCCAGATTGTGATAGACCCAACTCTGATCCGGAATCAGTTCGGCGAGGCGATGATAAACTGGGCTTGCTTTCTGCCACTCATGCAGCTTCAAAAACAGTTCCCCTAACGCCGTATACGCAGCGACAGACGTAGGATTGCGTTCGATCGCCAGATGATAACGACTGATCGCACCTCGGACATTTCCCACCTGCTCAGCGACCTTTCCTAAACCAAAGTGAGAATCCGCATGGTCAGGATTATGCTCCAACGCCTGCCGAAATGCCTCCATCGCCTCTCGCCACTGACGCTGCTGACTCAACGCCACCGCCAGATTGTAATGCGCCTCAAACGCATCCTCCCGCAGGTGAACCGCCCGACGATAACAGTCGATCGCCTGCCCGACTTTTCCTTGGTGCAGCAGAGAATTTCCTAATACCAGTTGATTGCTAGAAGTTGCCCAGCTTGGCTTATGCAAGACTGCCTGATAGCGATACTCAACTTCCTTCTCTGGTTCTCCCATTTCGCTGTAGAGATTGGCAATGCCTCGATACGCTTCCGCCGATTTAGGATTAAGCCGGAGCGCATGTTCATAGGCTGCGATCGCCTGCGGATGCTGTTGCTGTTGGGCATAGAGTTCTCCCAGATGAACATAAACCTCCACTGAATCAGGCGGCGTTTGCAGAGCGCGAGTATGCCATCCAATCGCCTCCTGAAATCGTCCCATCCCTTGCAGCAAATTTCCCAACGTCAAACACGCACCACCAAAGTTAGTGCCACTCTGAAGTGCTTGTTCACAAGCGACGATCGCATCATTGAGATAGGAAAACAGCATTATTACCTACGCTTGGGGCGAAACTGACACACAAAAGCCGTCAAATTACTTTGCCTGCAAGTATCTGCACAGCCAAAATACTTACTCTACAGAGATAAATAGCGATTCAGCTTTTGTTTCAGAGGTATGGTAGTCCAGCTATATCAAAATGCAACAACCAATCCAGTTTTTCTTCATGGAATGGCTCATTTTTATGAATTTTTCTAACAAATTTGATCGTTTATGTGCTTCTATACTGACTTGTGTCTCAACCGTAGAGTTCTATTTTTTCTCCAAACAAAAAAATGGGGCAATACTAATTTGCCCCTGAGATTGCACCTAATTTAGGTACTTGAAAGGTACTTGAAATAGAGTTAATGTGGCGAACTGCGATGCTTATTCAGTCGCTTCAGCCCCATCTTGGTTCATCCCTTGATCCATGTCGTCTCCATCCTGGGCGTTACCTCCGCTACCGTAGCGCCTTCTACCACCCATGCGACCTGTATTTGTCCGTTTGCGGAACTTTCGTGCGTAAGCTAAGTTGCGAAGTGCCTTTTCTTTCTTTTGGTTACGGCGCTTAGCCATTCTAAACCTCTTTAAGCGATTGGGATGAACAGTGAAACCTTAACAACAAAATCAATAAAACGACAAAGGAAGATTGAAGCCAGGGAATCTCCCCATTCAAAAAATCTCCCCGCAGGGGATCCATTCTAGCATAATTTTCGTAATGCTAC
This sequence comes from Cyanobacteria bacterium RU_5_0, assembly GCA_012033255.1. Lineage (GTDB taxonomy): Bacteria > Cyanobacteriota > Cyanobacteriia > Elainellales > Elainellaceae > JAAUSF01. Next base: position 39,113 of record JAAUSF010000034.1, on the reverse strand, counting down.
AGTCTCTCGCAGACGGCGATCGATAGCTAATCCCCAGTTATTAAAGTTTTAGCAAATTCTAAAGCTTCTTCGCGAGAGTGAATCTTGTTTTCGGCTCGTGCCAGTTGAAGCACTTCCAAAAGCTGCCCAATTCGGGGACTGGGTGAAAGCTGAAAGGCATCCATGAGATCGCGTCCGGTTAAAGGCGGAGTGGGATGGGCAACCGGATCATCAGGCGTGAGAAAACGCTGAATGAATGGGGCGATCGTCTCCAACGAAATTCCCTGTGCCACCGCTAAAACGGCTAGAGCCGGAAAAGCCGTGCCAATTCCCCGAAACAGCGTATACTGATCCCCAAGCGATAGCGTCGGCAATACAGAAGGTTGAACGTGAGGCAGAAACTTGATCACCGATAGCACGGCTTGCACCTCTGCCCGGCTATATTTCAATCGCCACAATTCTTGCTCAGCCCGATTGAGATCAGATGACACTAGCGTTGTGAGCTTGGCAATCTTCAGCCAACTCCGACCTGTGCCCGATATTTTGTGCTGATCTCGCAACCAACTTGATAACTCTAACCCAAACGGCGACCAAGTTTGAGCTAGCGCGATCGCCGCCTGATCAATCTGCCCAACCTGAGTTAATGCCTCAACTGTAGTATGCGGCAGCCAACTGGTTAATAAGCCATCGTGCCATGCCATCTGCAAGAAGGGAGTCCCTTTTGGCGTACTGAGCAGATAACTCAATTCAGCTTGAACTCGCTCTGCCGCGATAAATTGCAGCAACCCTGAGAGTTGTTGAATCATCTGCCGTGTATTTGGCTCTAAGGTAAAGCCAAGCTGCGCCGCTTGCCGATATGCCCGAAGAAGTCGCAATGGATCTTCCTTGAGATTCTCTGGGGCAATCATGCGGATCAGTTGTTGTTGCAGATCAAGGTAGCCTTGCAGAGGATCAATGAGTGCCTGGGTATGAGGGCTGTAGGCGATCGCATTGACCGTAAAATCCCGTCGCCACAAATCCTCCTCCAAGCTATCCCCGACTTGTTGCGCGAAGTCAGCCGTGGCTTTTTCAAATACCACTCGCGCAATTTGGCGTTCCGCATCCAGTAATACAAAGCCAGCGCGATAGTAATTGGCGATCGCTTTTGCCGTCTTCACTGCCCCTTCTGGCAGCACAAAATCTAAATCAAGATACTCCGCCCTCCGACCGAGCAACGCATCTCGGACATTTCCTCCCACAAGATAGGTGGCTCGTGGCAAAAATTCCAGACTGAGGGGCCAGGTCTGGGGAGACAACACTGAAGCAGGGAAATCCTGCGGCATTGAGTCGGTGAATGAGTCAGTACGCTTCAACAACAATATCAATGGATCAACTAAAAGGCATTCCTTTCATTTTGCAACATCCGTCTAGGGTTCACCCGTGTTTTGGCAGAATTGAGCTAAAGTAGCAAGAAAGGCTGATCAACTCTAGTCTAACTGCTGAATGGGCGGAGGAAGTTGCAATGTGTATTTGCGTGAACTGCCACTATGTCGATCGCTGCACAACCTATCATGCGGTAGAGCATCAACACCAGCAGCCGCATCTCACTGAATTCCCTGACTTTGAAGCGATCGAACCCACGATTAATGTCAATATCCGGCATCAGGGCGACATAATTGAGATGGAATGGGATGTAGTTGGTTGCCAAAGCTTCAAACAAGAGATGGGCAAGTGGGCGCGGTTGCGTCCGGGTGAGCTTGTACCAACGTGATGAAGGGTTCCTCTCTGGCTGACAGAACTTTACGGATTTGCTTCAGGTGCCTTTGAAGACATCGAAAGGGTGTAACCTGAAATCCGGAAGCATTTGCAGTGAATAGTCGCTATATCTTATTTCTGTCAGTCAAAGCAGGTCACATACTATGAGAATTTTTCCAGGGAAGCTGGCGGTTGTATCCTCGATCGCACTGGGTTTAGGTGTCTTCGTAACTCCCTTATCTGCCCAAGCGCGTCCGTCAATTTCGAGTGGTGAAAAACCGCTTGAGATCGATGTTGAGGCATGTTTGATTAGAGCCGATCAAGTCATTAAAAGTCTCAATGTGAGTTCATCGGGTTCTGGCCCATATCATCGATCGGGTTATTACGACGATGGTGCATTCAGGATCCTCTGTTATGACACTGGAAACGGAACCAGCCTAGCTATTTTCTTTGTTGCCCATGACGAATCGCAGGAAGTTGCAGATACTTTCCTGGATACTCTACTTGATCAGTTTTGAACTTAATCAGTTCTGAACCCGTTTTGAACCTGATTTTAAACTTGGGGCGATCGGACAATTTTGGATCGTTCTTGATACCCGCTACCACAACTGCAACGATGGTTTCCGGCTCCTCCTCTTCTATATTAGGAGTCTATATTAGGAGTATAGAGTGGCGCAATAAAAATCTAAGTTTCAAATCTGCGAAAAATGTCTTAGAAATCCATCCGGTTAGTGAACGCTAAAACTAACCAACTGGAGGATGCTATCGATCGATCACTTCAGCTAGCATCAACCGAAACTATAGCGTAATAGCGTGGGTTGCCGTCCCCAACAATCATGAACCATCATGACTGAAATAAACCTGCTTGCATCCCCCTTCTTCAGGTTAGAAACGCCAACGCGCAACTGAAGTGATTCATACCTGTTTATGACACCCCACACCAAGCCTCGCATTTCATTGGACAAGGGATGGTTCGATCGCCTGATCACAGCCCCCTCATCCTTGCTCAATCGACTTCAGCCTCGTCCAGACTCAGCCGACTACCAGACATGGCGACACCACTTCATGCTCGATCGCCTCCGTCTTTGTTTCTGGATTGCCATTCCTTGTTTTCTCACCCTCTCTGCTCATAGCCTCTACGTTGTCACCTTCGAGCTAGAGGAGCTTAGAGAAGACATCACCAAAATTTATGGTGATCCACTCATTGCCGATCAATTCAAAAATGCCACAATCATTTCCTGCGAAATCATAGCAGTCCTATTGGTGAGTTGCGCCATTTTATCTAAAACAGCGTGGGCACGCCGCTATCCTGCTTTAATATTTCTATGTTTTTCCCTATCACTGACCCTCACCGAACTCATCGTAGGCACTTTCCTTGGGTTTCCCGTCAATCCAAGCACATTTGAATTCTTAGCCCAAGCCGTCTTAATGCCAGTGTATTGGCAATTACATCTCCTGGCACAACTTGCCCCAATTCTGTATTACTTTATCATCTTCCCGATCCTGGGATTGACGCACATTGGTGAACGATCGCTCTACGATTCCTACGCGATCAGAAATGTCGCTGACCTATTTTGGGTTTGCTTAATCTGCGATCTAGGCGTATACCTATACGAACGTCTAAAACGTTCTGAATTTGAATCACGACGACAGCTAAAAGTATTCCTTCATTCGGTATCACACGACTTGCGAACACCCGTCATGGGCACCTCAATGGTATTGCAAAAGCTATTGAAAAAACCAGACGCCAAAATCTCAATCGATCGCCTAATTCTAGAGCGACTCCTCGAAGGCAGCGATCGACAACTCACCCTGATCAACTCCCTACTTGAAGCACACGCCAGCGAAATCCAAACTCCCACCCTCAACCGTCAACCTCTTCAACTCAGCATCCTCGTCCAATCTGCCCTCTTCGACCTCGAACCCGCCCTCAACAAAAACCACATCACCGTCATCAACCGAGTTCAGCCCAATCTCCCTCTCATCTATGCCGACACCAACCAACTTTGGCGCGTCTACTGCAACCTGATCACTAACGCTCTCAAACACAACCCCCACGGCATCAACCTGATTCTCGACGCTAAACTCATCGACCCCCATCCCCCCCGCTCCCGCCATCGCAGAAAATCCCCATTCCATCCCCCCATCCCCTCATCTCCCCATCCCTCCATCTTCTCATCTCTCATTCGCTGCACCGTCCAAGACACCGGCATTGGCATCGATCCAGATCAAAGCGATCGACTCTTTGACCTCTACACCCGTGGCAGTCGCGCCCGTTATATGCCCGGACTCGGACTAGGGCTTTACCTCTGTCGGCAAATCATTGCCGCCCACGGAGGTGAGATTGGAGTGAACAGTCGTCCAGGAGAAGGGGCAACCTTTTGGTTCACACTCCCTGTGTATGAAGACAGCGCAACCCTTGAGCCAACGTAAAGACAAAATGTGTTCACCTATAAATTTTTTGTTGATTTTGCCATCGGTAGGGGTAGACCCACGGGTCTTTCTATTCATGTCGCCACTTGGCTCGGACGAGGCGAATTTCGCTATAGTCGAAGCTTTCTCCTAACCGATCGCGAATCGTTCGCAATGAGTCTGCGCCAACAGATTGAATCGCCTGCTGGATCTGGGCTTGCCGTTCCGGGGGAACAAGACTGTCGAGAGTAACAGCGCGATCGGCTTCCACCAGCAAAACCAGATGCTCAATCACCGTACCGAGACTAAGATTGCGCTTTTCGGCAATGGCGTCTGGCGTGAGTCCGCGTTGATGCAGTTCCAATGTGAAGAAATGGGTTTTGGAGAGCAATGGTTTGGGATGAGGCAAGGCGATCGAGGTGGGATCAAGTGCAGCCTGAGGGGAGGAAGCGTCTTCTCCACAGAACTGCCGAATCGCCTCCAAGAACCGCGTTCCGTACTGCGCTAACTTATAGCTGCCGACGCCAGAGATTTCAGAAAATGCGTCCAGGGTGTGAGGTTGCTCCTCTGCCATTTGACGCAAACTGCCATCTGGGAAAACGACATAAGGCGGAACCGATTGTTCATCCGCGATCTGTTTTCGCAGACTGCGTAACCGATCGAGCAATAACTCTACATTCGCTTTGGAGCGATCGCTGGTTAAGTTTTCAGCAGTCGATCGATTTGGCAGGGCAATCGCCACCGATCGCTGTTTTCGCAACACTTCCCAACTGAGCGGATTCAATTTGAGAACTCCATAGCCATCGCTGGTTTCATCTAACAATCCTTGATGCAAAAGCGATCGTCCTAACCCTTTCCACTCGTCGGCAGTATGGTCTTTACCAATTCCATAAGTAGAAAGCTGATCGTGCTGATTTGCCAGAATCCGTTTTTCTTTGGAGCCGCGCAACACATCAATGATATATTTCATGCCAAATCGCTCTTTGCAACGAGCAACGCAGGAGAGAAATTTTTGGGCTTCGATCGTCCAATCTTCAGCAGGCTTAGGGTGTTTGCAGTTATCACAATTGTGACAAGATCCTGCAAAAGTTTCTCCAAAATAACTCAGTTGAATCGTGCGACGGCATTCATTTGCTTCGGCATAATCGATCACACGACGGAGTTGTTGCGATGCAATACGCTGTTCTTCTTCTAATGGATCATTGGTGACTGGATCAAGCTTTTGGCTAATCAAAAATTCAACCGTTTTGACATCACTATAGCTGAAAAACAAAATGCAACGAGCAAGTTCTCCATCTCGTCCAGCGCGTCCCGATTCTTGATAATATCCTTCTAAATTGCGAGGTAAATCATAGTGAATTACAAATCGGACATCCGGTTTGTTGATCCCCATCCCAAAAGCGATCGTAGCGACCATCACCCGAACATCATCGCGGATAAATCGATTCTGATTTTTGGCACGATCGCGATCTTCCATCCCAGCGTGATACGGTAACGCTTCAACCCCATCTTGCTGCAAGCGATAAGTAATTTCATCAACTCGCTTACGACTGAGACAATAGACAATCCCTGATCCAGAAGTTTGTCGAATAATGTTTAGCAGTTCCGTATAAGATTGTTTTTGCTTAGGGCGAACTTCGTAATAGAGATTTTGCCGGTTAAAACTGGCAACATGGACGATCGGTTGACGTAAATCAAGCTGCTGAATAATGTCTTGCCGAACTCGTTCTGTAGCGGTTGCTGTCAGTGCCAAAAATGGGACGCTTGGGTAATATTGCCGCAAATCAAGCAGTTGACGGTATTCTGGACGGAAATCATGTCCCCACTCTGAAAGACAATGCGCTTCATCGATCGCAATCCTGGCGATGCCAAGGCGATCGTTGATCTGCGTGAGAAAGGTAAGAAATTGCTCCGTTAACAACCGTTCAGGAGCCACATAAAGTAGTTTAATTTCCCCATCAAGAATGCGGATCGCCCGTTGACGCACCTCCATCGAATTGAGAGTGCTGTTGAGAAACGTTGCACCAATGCCATTGTCGCGCAATGCCTCCACTTGGTCTTGCATCAACGCGATCAGGGGAGAAACAACGATCGTAATTCCCGATGACAGCAGCGCCGGAAGCTGAAAACAAAGAGACTTACCGCCACCCGTTGGCATGATCACCAGCAAGTCTCGATCGTCCAATGCCGCTTGAATGATTGGCTTTTGCCCTGGACGAAAAGAGTCATAGCCAAAAAAATGCTTGAGTGCCTGTTCCAGCGAATCGAAGGTGGGCGTGGTTGGCGGATTAATGATCATAGATGGAAATGATACACCACTCTTTTTATAATGCCCCAAATTTTATAATGGCCAAAATTGAGGCAAAGCTGGATAGCTAAATTTAGTTCGATTGTACTATAAAAAGCGATCGCAAAAACCACGAAGGCACAGAGACACAACGAGAATGAGGTTTATGACTCTTCCTCTCTTTGTGCCTTCATGCCTTTGTGGTGAGCAACGTTCACAGGATGAGAGCTAGTGCTTTGTCAAGCCAGATTTGATGGGTAATGGGGGGTGGGGCGTTGCCCCCATGCAGGGGTTTCACCCCTGCACCCCGCAAAACAAAAATGACAGACTACTAGAAGCTAATCTCTAGCGTGAAGCTGCGGATCTTGCCTGTGTCTCTGGACGCTTTATCTGCAACCTCAAAAACCCAAGTTCCTTTTGGACTTTTTCCTTTGAAGCTAGCAAGATTCGGTATACTTGCTTCATCGTAGGTTTTCTTGATGTTATCAGTGCCTCTACCCGTGCGATCGTGTAAGAGCACCGGGGCAATTCCCATATTGGCAGGCGGTTTGAGTGTCACGACCAAGTCACCAATGTAGGTGTGTTCGATATCAACATCAACTTTGATGGATGTGAGAGCGGCTGTATCAGGGACTTCGAGCGACAGACTGGCTACTGCCAAATCGGTAATCGGTACATCCTGGACAGCTTTGTAGACTTTCAGTGGTGTCTCTTGAATCGGCACGGCTCGCTCAACCGCCCGACGCGCATCGACTCGACCAAAGCCATACAAAGGACTGCGACCATTTGCATCATATTCTCCACCCTCTGGATCAATCTTTTCGCCAGATTGTTTGAGAATTTCGCGCACTTGCTCCCATCGCAAATCAGGATTACGAGCAAGAATCAGGGCAGCGACTCCAGCCACTCCCGGACAAGCACTGGATGTGCCGCCAAACGAGTTGGTGTAGTTGCCTACTTTGTCACCCTCGGTTTCATGACCAGGGTTATAACCTGCTACACCAGAGCGATCGGTTGTCCAAATGCCCGGAGTGATCGGATCAACGGTGTCATTGCTAGGGAAAGCGCACCAAATTGCCTTGCCAAAATCGCTATAGGCACTGCGTTTTGCCAGTTCATTACAAGCGGCAACAGCAATTACATTAGCATAGCTGGCATAGCCATCATTATCGACGCTCTCATTTCCGTTTCCGGCGGCGAAACACACGACGCAGCCTTTGCCATTGCGTCCTTGAGTGACGGCAAAATCGATCGCCAATCGCGTACTGTCTGGCAGAGGCACCACTTGCTGATGGACTGGATCATCGGGATTCCACCATTCGCCATCTTGAGGGCCCCAACTACAAGAAATCACATCGGCTCCATTTCGGGCTGCCCAGACAAACGCATCAGCTTCGGCTTGCGACCCCAATGCAGAAGCCGACCGGATCGGCATTAATTTCGCCTTGGGAGCCACTCCAGACGCACTAAAATTACCGTTGGCACAAGCAACCCCTGCACAAGCCGTTCCGTGATGATCTTGCCCTCTAGGGCGCGGATCATTGGTTTTACGAGTGACATCGCGAGGAGCAACAATCTTTCCGGCAGAGCGAAACTCTTCATGATCGAGATCCACACCATCATCAACAATGGCGATCGTAATCCCCTCTCCTTCACTCAGCGCCCACGCCGCCTCAACATTAGCGCTCCCATTAATCGATTTTCCATCAACAATGGTGGGCTTCAGATGCCACTGCGACGGGAATGCTTGACGCTGACGACTTTGAGTAATCAGTTCAGGATGACAAAGATCGATCGCATCTTCCTGCAACAAATGCTCTGCAATCTCGAACACTTTCAATCCAGATCCTTCCGGCGCACTGACAAAATAAGCATTCCGAGCATAGTCCAGTTGCCGTTTAACCGTTAACCCATACTGCTGCAAGAGATCCTGATGCGTATTCACATCAGTATCATTATCAAATTTGACGAAGAAATTTTCGGTGTAGAGAACAGGTTTTTGCGAATCTAGAGTTACCAACACCCGTCCGGCAAACTCAATTTCAGGTTCGGCATTGAGAACCGATCGAACATCATCTCGCAGTGCTGTATCATGTAGCGCTTTAGCTTGCAATACTTCTACACCAGCTTCACGAAACCGACTTACCAACTGAAATTGACTCAAAACACTTCGAGCCGTCGTTGAAATCGGCGCAACCTCAAAGGGACGTTCACTCATAAGCGGCTTACGGCTAACCGTCCGAGCGACTATATGGTCTTCACTGATCACTAGTTCATACGATTGACCATTTTTGCCGCCATAACGAACCCTGACCATACTGCTAATCTCCTTAAGAACATTGAGGATGAAGAGGACAAGGGGATGAGGAGATAAGGAGATGAGGAGATGGGAAGATAGGGGGACAGGAAGGTGATTACTCCATCACCCCATTACTCCATCACCTAATGACTCGATCACTCCACTCCCTAAAAACTCTTGTATCAATCAACTCAAGATTCGGCTAAATGTTGTCCCGCTTCTTCGGGTTATACAAACAGCCTGGAGAGTAATACTGAAAGCTGTGGTGAAACTTAATATTAGACTGGAGAGGACAGGACTCTATACCAATTGGTAGGATTCGTAGATTCTCTGGAAATCGTTGTTCTGGCTTAAAGCTGAAGTCAGTCTTAGGGAGGTAGGGCATGAAAGGTCTATTCCGTCATAATGATTAAGCGGCGTCTAATCGTAGGGCTTTGGTGCATTTGTCTTTGGATGAGTGGATGTATGATGAACGCTAAACAGGATTACTTTAGTAACTATCCGCACGAGGTTCGATCTGGCACTGAGCGATCGCCTGTATCATATGTATTGCGATCGGGCTACTATGCGGTGCATGGATTAGATACAGAAAGAAACATAGAAAGTGCTAGCGCCGTAGCGGTGTTTGAAGAGGGAATCGCGATTCACTCAGGCACTCCGCCAACGGCGAGGAATACGGCTTCCGAGGAAGTGTTTAGTCCGGTGTACAGCTTGCGATCGGGCGATTCTTTCATGGTGCCCACTGGACTTGTGTTTGTTCGTTTTGCAGAAGGCGTTCCAGCCGAATCTCATCAAGATGCGATCGAGCAGGCAGGCTATAAAATTAATGAAATTCCACCCTATGCGCCCCATGCAGCTTGGGTTTATGCCCAATCCGGCGAGATAGCCGATGCGCTTTCCCAACTCTCCAAGTTAGAAGCAATTCCGGATGTCGAAAATGTCGAGCCTCAGATGCTAATGCAACGCAGTCATCGTTAAAAAGGTTAGCTTTAGTGAAATGGCTGTTTTCTGAATGAATTTATAGATACTTCACATGAATCAAGAATAGGTTCAACAAGCTTTTATCAATTCTGGCTTAGTATCACAGTAGAAACACGGGACGCATCGCTCGATCACTACATAGCCCTCCGTAATCTCCCAGTTAAGGGCAATTGCGGTTTCAGACTTCACCCCACTCGATTTCAATCACCTTACTTAAGGACGCTCTACATCCGAGGGCAATTTGCATACGTTCCTCTTAAGCTAATCGGCATTCATTTTTGCATTGGCAATTTTTTGAAGTTCTTGTGGGGTGGGCATCTTGCCCGCCCAATCATGCAACTTAAACGCTCATTAGCTTAGTTACTTTGCAAATCTAGCGTGTTCCATTTCAAGTGAAGATATTACCCTCATCGAAAAATTGAGGAAGCTTTGTTATGAAACTAGCATCAAATATTGCTCAGAAAATATTGTGGGCAACAGTTCCACTTGTCACCGTATCGACGATCGCCGCTCTGCCCAGTCAAGCCGCTACTTTCTCACGCTCTAGTGCCAATGCGTTTGTTGGGAATTTCAGCCACGATCCCTATGACACAGGCACATTCACCAATACCTTCACCCAAACGTTTGCCACTTCTGGCGAAGTGACGGCTCAAGCCGACGCGGAGGCATTTTTCACGACTGAATCTGTTAGTTCATCCGCAACGGGCTTCAATTTTTCGACCAGTGAATCATTCGGCACGGGGACTAATTTCTTCGGCGCTGCCAATAGTTTTTCCAGTATCATTGGTCAATTCCAAATCGCCAAGGGTGAAACCTTTTCGTTCGATTTCTTGTCAACGTTAGAACTTGAAACCTCTGTCGATGATCCGCAAACTGAAACGGCATTTGCGGCGAGTGACATCCAATTTGAGCTATTCGATAGCGTTAGCGGAATCACACTCGATTCATTTGGGCTATTTGGTAATCTCACATCACCGGGCACCTGGAATTCGTTAGGAATTGAATCAAGCGATAGTATCAGCCTGGCGGATGTCTCAAAGATACTCTTGTCTAACGAAACAGAATCAGTTGCGTTCGCTGGAATTTTAGGAACCTATTCTCGCACCTTTGATTCATCCGTTGATTTAACATTGCGGGAATTCAAAGCGAATAAGGCAAGCGTAGAAGCGGTTCCTGAGCCAAGCGAAATCATGGGAACGATCGTTGCACTCGGATTATTGCTTGGCTCTGGTCGCTTGCGGATGAAAGCTAAAAAGAACGCATCAAAAGTGTTACCAAGTGTTGAGTAATCGGGAAGCCAGTCTGACGTTCAACATGTAAGAACATGGGACTGGGGTTTGCCTCTAAGAAAACATAGGCACCCGTTGGTGTCATCCGCCAATCGATCGCCGTCCACTCCAGCGAGAAGGCATTCGCAATAGCTAGACATTGCTGGCGAATTGCATCCGGTAGCTCAATCGGAATCAGTTGTGCATCTGCGTCTTCGCGAAAGTCGATCGCATGACTGCGAATTTCAGCCGCATACACGGAATCTGCAATTACATAACTGCGAACATTCGTTCCTGGAATATATTCCTGAATCGTCACTGGCGAAAGACGCAACGTTAAATTCAATCGCTGAGGATCTAAATGAGATGACGTAACAAATTGAGTATGCGCTCCTCCATACACCGGTTTGAAAATCGTTTTGTCATACCTTTGAACAAACTGAGTGACTTGCTCTGGATCATTGCTGATCAACGTAGCTGGAATTTTTACCCCGATTTGCTTAGCTTTATTCAGTTGCAACGGCTTTTCTTTGTGAAACTGGTAAGCTCCCCACGAATTAACCCAATGAACCGGACATGCTTGAATGATCGATCGCACTGTACTCATTGCATCTCTGATGGCGATCGAATGTTGGTCTGGGTCGATAAGCAAGGGCACATTCACCTGAGAAAGACATCGCCAAAAGACGCTGTGAATCTCCTCAAACTTGAATAATTTCCCATCGGGAAATGCCAATTGTCCGATTTGACTGTCAGGTTGCCACGACATCCGTAGCTGAGTTGGGAACTGTTGAATGTCCCAATAATTGACGATCGCCCCGGCTTGCTCTAGCGCCTGCTGGAGATGAGCCGCATGAACATCGGAGGCATTTCCCAAAATCAAAATGTTCATCACTGATCACCAGTCAATTGGCAATCCGCCCTCTTCGCCAAGGGCTTTAGTCGTGGCATGACCCCCATTCTCTAGCCAAATTTTGCTGATCGGAGGATCGCCGCCTTCTTCACCCAATGCCAGGGTTGTGACAGGAGGATCGATCGGGCAGGGCCTAGAAATCGGACGGCATTTGGGGGGATGATACGGGAAACAGCCACCCTCTTCGCCCAGTGCCATTGTAGTGTAAACCATCCCACCGCCAACTTGAGCTGCTTCTTCAGCCGTTAAGCACTCCTCAAAGTCTAGATCGATCGCGTTTAGTTCAGCCAAATCTAAATCAAATGGATGACGCATAAAATTCTCCGATTCAATCGTAATGGACGCTACGTTATCTGGAGCAGCGAGAGGTGGAATGACTGCTGCTGTGTGATCCGTTAGATGAAACGCTGACCGCTACTGTTTGCTGTCCTGAGTTGAAATTCGGATGATCATCTGAAGAATCTTCCGATGGAATAATGATCACACTTTTAGCTTCAGCCACTTTTTTGCCGTCAGGGGATGTTATTTGTTGAATTACGATTTTAGTGCGAATCATTTTCGTATTTCTCAATCGTTAATGTTCAAGTTTTCTATTGGCTATGAAGAAGATAATTTAGTTCACTATTCAACCATTCGCGGAACAAACGATCGATTATTTCTTGTCGGGTTTCAGGCGTTAATTCAGCCGAGACGAATTCTTCAACAATAAACAAGTCATATCCCTGTTCACCTTGAAATGGTCCTAAAACTTCTCGCAATCGTGCGCCAAACACAACAGCCGCCATTTCTGGAGTTAAGCTCCAACGATATAGCCGTCCTTCATAACCACACTGCAATCTCCGCCGTTCATCAATGTCATATAAATGAGCCGCTTCATAAAAACTAATCTCATTTTCTTCAATTTGATAGAACAATTCTTGTGACAGTTGTTGATAAGGGACTGTAAGGCGGTAAAGAGAAATTTGCTCAAAATCGAGACGATGTTCTGCAAAATATTTTTCAACGTCTGATGCAAAGAGCGATTCAGCCAATTTTTGAGTAAGTAGACGATCGTGAATTCCGGCTTCCCAATCATCGGGCGTAATCAATTGATCGGTTAACCAGGCATAAGTAGCCGTGGAACTTTCTAAGCGTTGTTGATAACGTTGGCGATCGGCTTCTGCTTGAATTTCGTCTGAGGTGACAACAACACCTCGTTCTTGAGCCGTTTTATCAATAATTTGTTGATACAAAATTTTTTGACAGATTTCCTTCAAACTCATTTCTCGCTTTAGGAAATCTACAATTGCTTCCGACTGAATGGGTGTGCCAGAAAAGCTGACCATTGGATTGACAGTAATCATCGTTTTGTCTTGTATTAAGTCTTCATCAGGATGCTCCCCTCCATAACAAACTGCATAACGTGAGCTATATAAAATTGGCGTTTGTTAGAGTTGTTTCACCTGCGGTATTGACGCTATCTAGCGCGATCGCCAGAATGTTACCCGTATTCGATCGAATTAACGTAGCATCAACACTTCCGTTACCATCTGAATCAAACACTTCAAACTGAATATCCTGGACTGCTATTCTACCTGTGAGTTTGATGCGATCGCCTTGATTGAACTTGAAATCTGCAATCACGTCTGCTAGCGATGGGTCAGTAATTGGCTCATTACCCAGAACAAATACATCTGCGCCTCCCCCTCCAATCAGCGTATCGCCGCCAGCCCCACCCACGATCGTGTCATTTCCCTGACCACCGATTAGCAGATCATCTCCTGCCCCACCAGACAAAGTATCATTTCCCCTGTCTCCCATCAACCTGTCATTCCCTCGACCGCCGTTTAGCTTGTCATTGCCACTTCCACCACTAATCGTATCGTCCAACGAACTTCCAAAAATTCGGTTATTGGCACGATTTCCCTTCAATGTTTTGCCAGGAGAGGTTAACGGGCTTTCCGGAGCAGGAATTGGCGTCGGTATCGGAATCACTGGATCGGAGGCTGGCGTGTCAACTGAAACAGATGTATTCACACCCGTTGACGAAGAATCGGCAGATGCACTGCCACTGCTAGAGGTTGCACCAGGAGTAAAAACGGTATCACTACTGGTACTCGTGTCGCCCGTCGGTGAAATTGCTGTCGAACTGCTACTACTTCCCGCCCCCGCATCCGTTACCACAGAAGTCGAACTGCTCGAACTGCTGCCTCCAGAGGCGCTATCTCCAGTAGAAACAGTAGAGGTCGAATTGATGGAACTGTTATTGCCTCCAGAGGCACTATCTCCAATGCTGTTAGAGACAGTAGAGGTCGAAGATTGAGATGGATCTGGAGTAGAAGATGTGGATGTATCAACCGTAGTAGAAGTGGTTGTTCCATCTGGAGAAACAACGGCAGACGCACTTGCACTACTGACTGTATCTCCTGGCGTGAATACTTCCTTACTGCTACTGCTGGTGTCGCCTGTTGGAGAAGTTGCTACAGCACTGCTCTTACCACCCGCCCCGTCATCATTGACATAGGAGCTAGAACTACTAGATGAACTGCTGACGTTCCCAGAACTTAGTGGAATGAGATTGGGGAGTAGCTCGATGGAGGAATTCATGATGAGCTTTCCTTAACGAGTTTTTCTATGCTTGCCAGCCAGTAGAGGCACAGCGATTCACAAGTACGAGTATGGCTCTCTTGAGCGTCTGATAGGACTCTGTAGCAAGAGAGGAAAATTGAGCGTTGAAAGATCATACAAATGATACAGCAATCCTAAACAATTGATGAATTAAGGAAATAGAAATTACTGAAAGCCTCCTATTTTTAGTAAGCTTTCAGTAATTTCATAATTCACCTCATCAAAATTAGGTTTCTACCCATAGACATAGGAGAGATTACAAGGCTCTCCAAACATCTATCAGTCAGTCAGAGCAATAGAGGTGGAAGAAGACTCAGAGGAGTAAGGAGTGGTCTGAGCGAAAGTGAAGGTTTGCGAGCTGGTGTTGTTACCATATGCATCAGCATCAGCTTCAGCAAAAGCAGCATTACCGTACACTTTAACTTTAACATCAAAGTCTTTGTAGTCGCGGACATCAATGTTAGCGTAGACGTTGAACTTTTTGTAGATGTCGGTGTTGAACCTGGTGCCACCACTACCAACAATAGCCACTTCCTGACCAACAGCTTCCAGGTAATTTAGATCAGAGATAATCATGTCGCTTTACTCCTTGTGAAGAATCCGATTTGGAAAACAACCTTCATCAGTTGTTGTATTTAAGAATAGATGGAAAAACTAAATTAGTGATGCCATTTTGGCAAGTTTATAGTCCAAAAAACTGAATATTTAATTTGATATTCTGATGACAATTTCTAAAAGCCATTTTTATTAAAAAATTGCTCAATCTCTCTATCTGAGAAACTGAACAATCTTTAAGGATATTCAAACTCTGGTTTAACGCCTCAGAGGATGTTTGTAAAGTATCAAAGTTTTGCATTTTCCCCCTAAATCCCCCATTTCTGGGGGACATTGAGTTCAGTCTCCCCCCAAAGTTGGAGGGTTAGGGGGCTTGAGTTCAGTCTCCTCCCAAAGTTGGAGGGTTAGGGGGCGAACCGGGTGAGAAATGACACTTTTAAAACATCGCCTTAACTAACGACGTCTACCGTATTGATATTGCAAATAAAACGATGAAGACTTATTAGTAGAATTCGATGAAGAAATGTCACTACCCGTTATTGCAAAAGCATTTGCATCAGCATTGGCACGAGAAATAGAGGTGTATCCTCTGTCGTGATTAATATAGGCTGAAGTTCTGGTATCCGTGTAGGTATATGAACCGATCGCGACAGCATCGGCAGCAGCCAAGCTAGAGTTATACGAAGTATAGGTAGCAGTGTAAGTACCAACATTTCCACCAGTTAAAATGTCGCTTCCTTGAGAAACTAGCTCTAAGTAATCTAAGTCAGATACAATCACTTATTCCTCCAACTTGACCATTAGCAAGAAAAATTTAATCCATTTGTCTAGTTAGTATATCTAGATCAAGAAATAGATGTTGCCATCTTGGCAGACCCACAAATTAAATTTAGAAATTCCCTACAAGAAGCTCGAATAAATTCACGTTTTTCTTACGAAAAATCTGCCAGTTTGGCAACTTTTTCAGCACCTAATAACTTTATTCTGAACATAAATTTTCCTAAAAATGTGAAATAAAGAGGAGACGAAATCTATGGCTTTTATATCGGGAACTGAAGCAAGCGAAACGATTACTGGTTTTGCCGAAGATGATTTTATTCTTGGTCGCGGCGGAAGCGACACAATATACGGACGAGGAGGTAATGATTTTATCGTCGGTGATCAAACAACAGGCAATCAAGGTAATGATCTGCTGTATGGAGAAGATGGCAACGATGTACTCTTTGGCAGAGGAGGAACTGACAGGCTGGAGGGAGGGAGCGGCGATGACCAGCTAGATGGCGGCGATGGCAATGATACGCTTCTAGCTGGCACTGGCAGTGATATTCTCATCGGAGGTAATGGCGATGACCAGCTTCGAGGGGAGGATGATAATGACACGGTTAATGGAGGTAGTGGTAACGATAGCCTCTATGGGGGAAATGGTGATGATCAGCTACTAGCTGGTGTTGGTAATGATCTTGTCTTGGGGGAGAGCGGCAATGATTTTCTTTTCGGAAGTGACGGTAATGATCAATTGGATGGAGGGATCGGTAATGATGAACTGGATGGTGGTGCCAACAATGACTTTCTCTTCGGCAGAGATGGCACGGATAAACTAACCGGAGGCAGCGGCAATGACCAACTTGACGGGGGCAATGGTAATGATTTTCTCAACGGTACTAAAACTACAGGCGCAGGTGAGCGCGATGTCTTAATTGGCGGCGGTGGTGAAGATACCTTTGCCATAGGAGACGCCAATGGGGTGTTTTATGCTACCCTTGGCGGCAATGACCTTGCTATTGTTAGAGATTTCCAGGTTGGATTGGATTTAATCCAAATTAATGGAACAGCCCCAGAAAACTATGGTTTTGGTGATGACGCGGGTGGAAATGGATTGATTTTCTTCAATAATGACCTTATTGCAGCATTCGTGGGCGTCAGTATTGAGGCTATCTTGAATTCTGCGTCTTTTATCTTTGTTTGAACAGTTGATTTCGTTTGAGAAATGCCTCGTTTTTAAACTAAACGAGGCAAGAATAATATGAAAAAGACTTAGTTTAAGTCTTTTTCATACTCTGCAAAGCAGAGGAGTCGATCGCCCCCTCTCACACCAGAAGGTGTCTCATTTAACGACTCCATATAGTTCAAATCTGAAATTCGATCACTATTGTTTCGAGATAGAAATGATTCAGAGGATGAGTGATTCATCGCTTTATCTTTTTGGCGCTTTCGGTTGGCGATCGTAACTCCATTTTCTTTCATTAGGCGATTATAAGTTCGGTAAGGAATGTAGTGGAGTGGGTTATATCCTGCAAAACGCAGAATTAAAACGCACGCCCACGAATATTTACCTGCCAAAATCGCATCCACAACCTGAGTAAATTGTTCAGTCGTCATAGCTCTATCAAGCTTAGGATTTGAGTTCGAGTTCACAGCCCGTTACCTCCTACCAAAGGATGTCTCATCGAATTCTTAAATCTTTAAAAGTTGATTCCACCCTCTTGGAGTTGCCTGATTGGGTCTAGAATTACCTCAATAATTCGACGCTGACGAGTGACAATCTCTGCTTGTGCGGTTTGTCCTGCTTTGAGTTGAACGGCATGTTGAACGGACTGATCATTGATATCTTCTTGTTCAACTGCAATTTCAACTCGATAGACAGCACCCTGTTGGTCATCTAATGTTGCATCTGGCGAGATCGACATCACTTGACCTGACACTATGCCGTAATCTTGATAAGGAAAGGCATCAAACTTAATTTGAACATCCATCCCTTCTTTCACTAAACCTGCTTCTCGGTTGGGCAGTGTTGCAGACAGGATGAGCGGTACTCCCTCTGGGGCAATTTCAGCGATCGTTTGTCCAGGTTGCATCACCTCGCCCACATTGCGAATTTTCAGCGCAGAGACGGTGCCTTCAACAGGCGCATAGAGATACATTTGTTCCAATCGTGTTTGAGCCGCCTTAAGGAGTGTTTCAGTCTCCGCGATTTTGGCACGAAGTTGAGAAATTTCAACTTCCAGTTGTTGTAATCGCTGTTGGGTCTCCAGTTCGCTTTGTAGCCCTGTTGCCTGTCGCTGCTCCAATTCTGCACGAAGCCGTCTTGCTTCTTCGATCGCTTGCTGAAATTCACCCTGGCTTTGAGTCGCCGTGATCAGTTGTTCTTGTAATGATTGCTCCGCATCAAAAACATACTCGTGAGCGATCGCTCCCTCTTGCAGCAAGGGTTGTAGTCTGTCTAAACGCGCCTCATAGGAAGCAATTTTGGCATCTAACTGATTGAGAATCGCTTCGTGCGTATCAGCCGTTGTTAGAGCTTGGGCGATCGCGGCTTCTTGCGATCGAACTTCTGCGGCAGTAATCGCCCGTCGAGCATCAATTTCCATGTGAGTGCGATCGATCAAGCCCTGAGTTTGCACAAGTTCCAGGCGATAGGCATTGAGGCTTTGATTGAGGCGATCGATTTCTACTTGAGCCAAACGGCTATCTAGCACCGCAATCACCTGTCCAGCCTCCACATGTTGACCTTCTTCAACCGTAATCCGGGCAATTTCGCCTTGCGTCACCGGTTGAACCTTGTAAATCTCTCCCTTGGGCACCAGACGCCCTTGAGCATAACTCACTTCCTGCATCCGACCGAACCATGCCCAAGATGCAAATGCACAGCAAAA
The DNA here is from genome assembly GCA_012033255.1 of Cyanobacteria bacterium RU_5_0. Taxonomy (GTDB): domain Bacteria; phylum Cyanobacteriota; class Cyanobacteriia; order Elainellales; family Elainellaceae; genus JAAUSF01. The sequence goes on along the minus strand of JAAUSF010000034.1, from coordinate 20,425 downwards.
CACCAACCCACCTACCATCAAACGAGCAGGCAGATTGGATGGAGGCTGATCAAGAACATTTTGCAGCGATACACTCCAGTAGGAGGGGCGATTGATGGAGATGGCAGAGGCATCTGAGGGGCTAGAAGCGTCAGTTTTCGGCGCAGGAATCCCTCCATATACAGTAGCGGCCTCGTGACTCTGGATCTCCAGAAACGAAGCTTCTAAATCATGCCTAATCAACCGATGCTCGGAGGAATTTACCAAATCTGAATTTAGCGATGACGCGATCGAACGATGAACCGAGTCGAATGAGTGTTGCATAACAGTACCCTAAAAAGTGAGCGTCCACGATCACGATCAGGATCAAGCATTGAGATACAAATAGAAATCAAAATTCAGATGCGGCGATCGCACCTGAATAACCAATCTTCTGCCAATTGCGATGATAAAATGCTTGATTCAAAAAGATGTAATTCATAATTCGGTAGATGCCTCTAATGACTTGTCTGTAGCTGGTTCCTGTCTCTAGCCGGCTCTACTGACTACTCTACCTGCTTCTTGTTTCCTGCTGCCTCTCAACACCGGGTTTTACTCTTTCTAAGTCAGTAGTTAAGGGTTCTGGGAAATCCTGGGTCTTTGAGGAGGGGTGGATTCAGAATGTCTGCCCTAAACATTGAATCAACAATTTAACCGTCAATAGACCTAACAAGATTATGCTAATTTCAATGGACAAATTTTCTTTGCCAAATTGGCAGCTTTCTAGCCATCAAAGCATCTCTTCATCGAATCTTGATAATGCCATGCCCCCTTACAAGTATTTCTGCTCATTCTTCGCATCGTCTTTACACACCCTTTATAAAAGTCTATTGAAATAGGGAACAGGGAACAGGGAATGGGGAATATAGCAGTAACCAGCGTGGTTAGGACATTGCCAAAGGCTGAAAGGCAAACGGTCAATCAATCCTGACTCAGCACTCAGTTCTCAGAACTCAGCACTTAGCCATAACACCATGTACAACGTCTTTACAGCGCTTGTGGGATGGACGTCTCTCGCCCGTCCAGATTGGGGCAGGCAAGATGTCTACCTCACACGAAATCAAAGCCTGTAGCCATAAAGTTTCACATCGTGTCAATGACCGATTACCGATTACCAATCACTAATTACCAACTACAACCGATCAAAGATCAAGCTGCTGCTGGGCCAGGTGGCAGTAAAGCCCTTGCAGTGTCATCAATTCTTCATGGGTGCCCTGTTCCACGAGAACTCCTCGATCGAGTACTAAAATTCGATCGGCATTGCGAACAGTCGAGAGACGGTGGGCAATGATGAAAGTAGTTCGTTCGCGGCGAATCTGCACTAAATTTCGCTGAAATCGTCGTTCTGCTTCCGTATCGAGGGAACTAGTGGCTTCATCTAAAATTAGAATCTGCGGGTGACTCAGTAAGGCACGAGCGATCGCAATTCGCTGTCGTTGCCCACCGGATAGAGTTGATCCCCGTTCTCCTACCTTTGTGTTGTAGCCAAGGGGCAGCGATTGAATGAAACTGTGTGCTTCTGCTAGTTTTGCCGCCTCGATCGCTTGATCCAGCGTATATTCTGAGCGATAGAGGGTAATATTCTCTAGAATCGTGCCAGAGAACAGAAAGCATTCTTGCGGAACGACACCAAGTTGTGATCGCAAAGACGACGGTGACACATGGCGAATATCGTGACCATCAATTTCGACTCGTCCTCGATTTGGTTGATACAAGCCTTCCAGCAGTTTGACCAACGTACTCTTGCCGGAACCACTGCGACCGACAATAGCGATCGTCTGCCCGACTTGCACTTGAAACGAGATATTTTGCAGTGCATTGTGGTCTTCATCTTCACCATAGCGAAACGTAACATCCTCAAGGCTCACATTACCCTGGATTGGTGGCAGCGTTAATAACAAATGCTGGGATGATTCTTCTGGCGTTGCTTCAAAAACATCATTGAGCCGCTCCACGGAAATCAGCACTTCTTGCAGTTCATCCCACAAATTGGCTAATGCAATCACTGGACTGATGACGTAGCCGATCATCATGTTGAACGCTACAAATTGACCGATCGTTAACTGATCTTGGATCACGAGCGTTGCACCATACCAGAGCAACAGAGTACCACCGAGTGAATTAATCAACCCACTCGTCGCTTGCAGTCCGATACCAAATTTTTGACCGCGAAATTGCGCGTTGATTTGTCGAGTCAGGTGATCTTCCCAACGCCAACGGAGTTCACGCTCAGCCGCCGCCGATTTCACCGTCGCGATGCCTGTTAGCATTTCCACCAACACTGAATTTTGATCCGCAACTTCTTTGAAAATTTCACGAGAAATTTTTCGTAAGAAGGGCGTTGCACCCAGTGTGAGTAGAACGATCGGCGGAATTAACAGCAACACCAGCAGCGTTAATTTCCAGTTGTAATACAGCATCAACCCCAGGTAAACGAACCCAGTCAAGAAATTTAACCACGCCAACACAACCTGCTGAATCAGAAAGCGTTGAATTTTATGGTTTTCCTGCACTCGTGTGATAATGTCTCCAACTCGACGCGACTCAAAAAACTTCAGAGGTAACATCAGCGTATGACTGATGAAGCCACTTATTAACGTTAGATCGAGACGATTAGAAAAATAACTTAGGAGATATTGACGAACAGACGAAAGACCAATATTCCAAATGCCAAATATCAACAATCCGATCGCAAACACATTCAGCGTAGTCAGGCTTTTCTCAACTACAACTTTATCAAGAATGATCTGCGTGAATAGCGGCGTGATCAACCCGAATATTTGAATCAGAATGGAAAACAGAATGACTTGAACAACGAGCGATCGGTAGGGAAGTAATGCACCCAAGTAACGCCCTAGCGAAGCTTGCTTGATTTCAGTGGAATACAGGCGATCGGTTGGGTCAAGCAAGAGCGCATATCCGGTCCAGTGAGTTTGAAACTCTTGGCAAGAAAGCAATCGTTTGCCCATAGCTGGATCAGCCACAATCACTCGATCCCCTTTGACACCATAAACCACTACATAATGCATTCCCTCCCAGTGGGCAATCCAGGGGTTTCGCTGCTCTGCCATTCGACCTAAACTGGCTCTCACAGGTCGAGCGTGAAAGCCAAATCCTTCGGCGGCTCTTGCCAAACTTTTCAGTGACGTTCCAGAACGATTCACATTTGCCTGTTCCCGCAGCACATGAATCGGAAATGTCTTTCCCCAATAGCGGCAGATCATGGCTAAACAGGCAACTCCACAATCCGATGAGCTTTGCTGTTCAACCCAAGGATAGCGATCGAGAAAATCTAACAAATGCCGCCTTAAAGGCTTAGGAAAAATTACCGGCGTCTCAACTTGGGGCGGTGGAGCCGCGCTAGCTGTTTCTAAAGGTACTTTCTGCCGTACAGAGGGCAAATAATTCACACCTTGACGACGCGATCGATTCTCAAGAGTGGCGATCGGTTCGTGGGAGGCAGTCGTTTGTGCTGAATCTGCCGTATTTGCAGAAGGATCAACCGCCGGGATCAGGGCTTTAAAGGTTTCCCACGCCTCAACCGGCAGATTGTAAACCATCAGATCCGTCTGCGCGATCCAGTCAGGCGGAGTCGGTTCCGGATAGCCCCAACTATCGCCAATCCCTGGGGAATGGGATGAAGAGTGCGGATCACGAATTTCACCTTGTCGCAGCCAGAAATGTCCCGCTTGACTAGAAGTAGCTTCAATCAGCGAAGTTCCAGCCTCAATTCGTTGCTCTTTCAAATAAGGCACAAGCTGCTTCAGGTGATGACTAGAGAGCGATCGCAAGGCAGTCAGTGTCCTGAAAAAAATTAAATATTCTCGTTGTCGTGCTTGGTATTGTAGAGACTCTCGTAGTTTAGGAAGTTGTTCTAACAAGGGCGTAAGAACTGTATCCGGAATTCGAGCAGCCTGCACTGGGCTAGCCGCAACGGCTCGATAAGGTAACGGAGTTTGAGCAAAAAGATAATCGGCTCCAAATGTTTCATTGTCTTCTAGCAGCAGCGCCGTTACTTCCCGTGACTGATCTGTTCCTTGGCAAAGCAACCGAACTCGCCCTTGGCAAATCAAGTAGAAATCTGAGCAATTATACTCTTCCTGGCAGTCGGGCTTCGTCAAATTGACCGTATTCAAATTGCAGGATAAAATCTCATCTCCTAGACGATAGTTATGAACTTCTAAGCTCCGAAAAGCAAAGTTTGATACATCTTCTATTTGAGCTAGAGCTAATAATTTAGATATCGATAGTGACGTTCCTGAACTAGCTGGGGGATGCTGAATTTCAGAACGCTTTTCAACGTTGAAGCTTTTACTCATTATTTAGCCTCTTAGTCGTAGTATTCCACAGTCTGCCATCGGTTTGAGGCATGCGGATGGACTAAAGCGACGCGATTCTAGACGGGCAGAAATCGCATCGTTAGTCTGGATACCTGACCTCCTCTCCAGGAATTTAAGGCGGTGCATTGGGGGCAGCAAAAGCGAATCGTTTAGAAGAAAGTCAGCCTTGAAAACTTTCTAGCTGGTTGCTGGTAAAGCGAGACGAACTTTCAGAACCTCTCGAATAAAGAAGTGTTCGCAAATGAAGATGGAAATATTACTCGCGCTTGAGCGAAGTATGCGCTTATAGCTTAACAAATGCTGATCAAATGTTATTTTCAACAGGGATATTCAGTAGGAAAACGGACTAGCCAAGTGATCGTTAAGCTATCACACACAGAACTGTTTCGCAGGTATCGTAAATTACACTCGCGGGTATTGTAAATCACAACACGTCATTCAGTATACTTCGTTTCCCAAAGTCTAAAGTCTACAGTAAATAAAATTTATCTATAGACATATCAAATGTGAGCCTGTCAAACAACAAAATAGGCACAATCAGCCTAAGCAGCCATGCAGTTTATGCCTTGGAGTAGTAAATAACCTGCCATTAAATCCAATTGAGGATGATCAAACAAAAACGCTTTAAACTAGAGCCATTCAAAAAGATTGGCTGTTTAGTATTGGGCAAAAATCAGCAATGATTTCTTAGCAGCAGCTAAGGGATTGAAACTCCTTGCAGGATTTTCGGAGCACTGGGCTTATGCTCACGAGTATTAGGGAACCTTATCCGAAATTTCTCATTATTAGAGATATGGAGTGCGATGGATTCATAGGCAAACGCTCAGGAGTGCTTAAATGAATGTGTATTAAGCTAGTCAATCCACGAACATTCGTCAAGATTACTTAATAAAACTTGTATTTATCCAAAGGCATTATTAAGTTTTGCAATCTTTTAATGCTTAATATTAAATTCGCTGCAAGAATAGCAACGCCCATTTATTAATCTCTCCATCTATTCCCCACCCCTGAATTCTTCGATCGCCTCACTTACGGGTAACGTAAACCAAAATGTCGTTCCTTCTCCAATTTGACTCTGTACCCCAATTTCACCGCCATGCGCTTGAATAATTTGTTGACACAAATATAACCCTAGTCCTAAACCAACTGATTTGGGTTTTTGACTACCTCGAAAATAAGGATTGAACAATTTATCACACTGCTCCGAACTAATTCCAATTCCATCATCTGTTACGGTGCAGCGAATCCAATTTTCTTCTAATTGGGCATCTAGAGTTAGGGTGAGTCTGGGCGGATTATGCTTTAAAGCATTAGCAATTAGGTTTTGATAAACGCGCACCAGTTGAAGTGGATCACCCTTAATCAGAGGCAAATCAGCAGAAACATGATTGTTTAGTGTCGTGTGATCTCGTTCAAGAATCGGTTGCAGGTCAACGATCGCATCATCCACCACTTCGCTAAGTGAAGACGGCTTAGTGTGCAACACAATTCCCCACATTTCTGCGGCATGCGTATCAATCAGCGAATTAATTAAATCGAGTTGTCGCTGATTGCCTTCAATCATGCGTTCCAAAATCTTTCGAGGCAATTTTAGGTCGTCTCCCGACTGAGTACTGAGACTATTCAACACCATTGAAGTGCCGATCACAGGGTTCCTCAAATCGTGAGATACCGCATGGAGAAATAAGTTAAGCTGTCGTCGTAATTCAGCTTCTAATGTTTCTAGCTGCTCATTCTTTTGTTCCAGACCCCGCGAGTATTCTGCTAATTGTTCATGCGACTGTTTCAACTGTTGCTGCATATGATTAAATGCTCTTGCTAAAACCCCTAATTCATCCGAGCGTTGTACCGAGATCGATCGATCCCAATCGCCGCTTGCCAACGCTTCAGCCGCTTGACTCATTGCCAAGATGGGTTTAGTAATCCAACGACTGGTTAACACTCCGATCGCAATTGCCATTCCCAATGCAATCAGACACAGCAAAATTGTGATGCGTCGGTTTGCCTGAATCTGCTCCATGAAATCAGCTTCGGGAATTACGACGACAACCAGCCAATCAATGCCCCGTTCGTCTTGAAAAGGCATGACCTGAAGAAATTGACGCTCTCCATCAGTGGTCGTAAATTCCAGCTTTGCCTTCTTGAGAGTTTCAAAACTGCCATACTGGTTGATGACATATTGAGCCGTGGCGCTAATCAGGGGGTCTTTGCTTTCAACCGCCATCAACCGTTCGGCATTACCAGATTCAAGCGATCGAAATGGAAGCTCATGGGTTGAACCTGCAATCAAACTCCCATCCCGCTCCACAATAAATGTTTCACCTGTCTTACCAATCTCTAAGCTGTTGAGAAAATCTCGAATCTCTAACAGCGACAGATCCGAGCCAATCACACCGATCGCCTTACCCTGACTGTCATAAATAGGTTGATTGGCAGAAATAATGATCCCAAGTGGTGTGATCCTGGCAAACGGCTTTGACCAATTGGGTTGGTTGAGCCGGAGAGTATCTTGATACCACTCTCGCGTTCGATGATCATAGTCAGGAATTGTTTTGATGTTGCTGCGATTGCCCTGATTATCGATCGTCCATTGCAGAAGTCCGATTCCAGCCTTATTCCATACGTTAACCGTGAAGGATTTATGGTCAAAGGTAACAACTTCAACGTAGTCAGGCGCGGCTGTAGTCACGGCAATTCCAGTGAGCCTGTCATATTGCTTGATTTGGCTCGTGAGTAATTCTTCCAATTGGCTCAACTCTGAGATATCCAAAATGCCCTGCTGAATCAGATCCACATTGAGTTGATTCACCTCATGCGGCAAATTTAGATAGTTCCTTAATTTCTCTTCAATCCGGTTAGCAATTTCCTGTCGCAACTGATCGGCTACCTCATTCACTGCCACTTGTCCGTTTCGCAGGGACAGGTATCCCGTCAACCCAACAGCCGTAACAATTTGCAACACAAAAGGAACAATCAAAACTGCTCTCAGAGGTGCTTTGCTGGACGCTTTAGACAACCAGTGGCGGATGAAGGACATGAGTATAGGGTCAGCGATGGGGGAAGATCGTGTGTATTCATGACACCGTACAGCCTTATTAATACATTGTCACTCGGCTAGATTTCTGATGCGAATGATTCTTCTTAATCTAGAAAACTGTGAAGCATATTAAGGAAGGATATGAGTCTTAGAAAATACTGACTCTATCTATGGTGTGCAGTCCTAAAAATTATGGTATATTATGCTGCCAAAAGAGGGAGGAGTGGTCTTATGAGCTACGGCAAATCCGAAATAATCGCTCAGATGTTAAGTTACATTGAGAACATCATAGAAGTGCCTCATCCTGTTTTTGGAGGAATGCCTATTTGTCCCTTTTCTCGAAATGCTCGCCTCGCTAATAAGATTCTCTATAAGGTCTGTGGCTTTTCTAAATCAGATTTGGATGCAACATCTGAGTTGATGAAATGGGCGCAGAATTTTAGTCAACAACATCACTATGAATTACTGTTAGTCATTCATCCGAAACACGATGCATTTACTCTTGAGGAAATACGTGATTTTACAAATTGTATCAATCAACAAATAACCCTTCTCGGCTTAGTTGCATTTGATGGACATCCGGAAGACAACTTTAATATTCAAGGAGCTTACACCCGCCAAGCGCCTTATATTCACTTCACATTGCAATTCCAACATCAGGTTAGACAAGCTTCTAGCTTGCTGATCAAAACTTCCTATTACAGCAATTGGACTCATCAACATCTAACATATGTGGGGATGCCAAGAGAACAAGTAGATGATCAATCTCTTAGAGAAACTGAGGCTCTTAGAGAAATTGAGGACGATCCTGTCGAGTTTGAGCCAGTCGATCGGCTAACTCATTCCAGCGTTCCTGTTCAATCTGTTGAATAATTTGATCAACCTGCTGACGGTATGCATGAAGCGATCGCAGCACCGCTTCTTTATTATATTTTGCCATCATTACACCCAACTCTGGATTCCCACCACCCACTCGACTCGTATCGCGAAATCCAGAACTGGCTAGTTTTTGCGCCAAATTTAGTGCCACCAGATCGGGCTCACCCATACAGGTTGCAATCAAACTAGCACTGATCATCACAGGCAAGTGAGAGATCCAAGCCACAGCACGATCGTGATCGTCTGGGTTGCATTGGTAAACACGAGACTGAAGCGATCGGGCAATATCCGCGACTAATTCTACAGCCGCCAGTGGCGTTGACTCAATTGGGGTCAAAACATAAGGGCGATCGACAAATAATTTCGGTAAAGCTGCCTCTAGACCACTTTCAGCGATTCCTGCCATTGGGTGCCCACCAACAAAATTTTGCCAGCGAGGGGCAACTGTCTTCACTACTGATCCTTTTACCGATCCCACATCTGTCAATACGGTATTAAAACTTAAATGTGGGATTAACTGCTCGACGGTAGAATCGATCGCCCCTAGTGGAATGCACAAAAACACGACATCAGCATCTGTCATCAGTCGCAAATCAGTGCTGGCATCATCTACAATGTGACGGGCGATCGCTTGCTCACAAGTTTCTTGCCGCCGACTGACTGCCAAAATCGTATGCCCAATGGAACGCAAATCAAGGGCCAATGAGCCGCCGATTAACCCCAAGCCAACGATGCCAATCTTCATAATTTCGGATTTTAGATTTTAGATTTTAGATTGTGATCTTTAACTGCCCCTTTGTCTACTGCAATGATCTACTGAGTTCTGAAACCGTCGATCGCTCTCTAATCCAAAATCCAAAATCTAAAATCCCCAACATCCACTCTCATCAAGCAACCTTGGGGTTTGTGCCACAATAAAGTTCAGCCAGTAACGGGAGAAATTCACGCTCGTGATTGAGGTAGAAGTCCACCAACAACTCCGTGCCTTCCTGCGAGAGCAGGGTGAACCCTATTGGCACCATCATCTGACGATGGCGCGACTAGTGGCTCGTGCTTTGCGTTTGGGACGAAGTGCCCTGATTCAAGCGGGTGCGCCTTCTGGTTATCACGGGCGATATCGGCTCAGCTATTTGATGCCACTTTTGATTTGGCAAGGCTCAGCTATTCTGGTAGCGACTGAAGCCTTACAGCAACGGTTGTTGATGGTCGAAATTCCTCGATTGCGCCAGTGGATTTCTCGTCATAAGGCCATCCGGACGGGCGATCGATGGCTTGAGGGGTTTGAGGGGTTGTTGCTTGCGTCTCCTCAAGCTTGGCTCTCAGACCAACTTGCAGGGGGCGATCGCTTTCCAGCCGGAATTCCTACCGTGATCGATGGTGTGGATGATTTGGAAACATGGGCACTAGAACAACTCACGAGCCGCCTTGGTCCGCAAGATTGGGATGAATTGATGCAAGTTTGTCCAGGACAGGCTGACATCATTCGGGATGCACGGGTACAACTGACTCGATCGATCTTCCAACATCCAGCCAATCCCTACGATTGCTATCTAATGGAACTTCCAGAACAGGAGATTCTGGTTCGTCTTTATCAGTCTTTACAATCGCCAGATTTAGGCTTCTGCGGCTTGCCCGAATCTTGGCAGCAATTTAGAGAGCAATTTCAAGCCGAAGAACAACTTTTTTGGACAGAAGTTGTCCGCCGCCAAGGACAGTTTTCGCTACTCTGCGGTCCGGCTGAAGTTGCCTCTGCCCTTGAGTCAATCTGGTCACGCCAGCCTGTTGTTTTGATCGGAGGGACGTTAGATCTCGACCCAGACGCTAAGATTTATCGTCAACGATTGGGCTTAGGAGAGTTGACATGTTTGAAATTTTCTCCCGATCGCCAGCATGAACTGATTCAACTTTACCTCCCAGATGGGCTACCAATGCCCAACACCCCTCAGTTTCAGTCAATCCTGATGCAGGAAGTTCGCGCTCTGTTGAATGCCACGAACACAGCGAACCAGGGGCTTACCGTTCTACTTGTGGGTGATGTACCGTTGAAAGCTCAGATTGGCTCAGTCTTGGCATCGGAGTTTGGTTCACGAGTTCAGGTAGAAAAAACCTGTTTGGATGATCACGGAATTTTGGTGACAGGATGGGAGTTCTGGCAACAGCATCAGGCTGTATTGCCTGCGCCTCAGCTATTGATCATTGCAACTTTACCGCTTCCCTCTCTCGAAGATCCGCTCGTTGCCGGTCGGGTTGCCCACTACAAGCGATCCCGCCAAGATTGGTTCCGTCTTTACCTGCTGCCAGAAGCCCTGAGTGAGTTGCAGAGGGCGATCGCTCCTGTTCGCGAATCTCAAGGCGTCATTGCCCTACTCGACAACCGCGTCAATCACCGCAGCTATGGTCAGCAAGTCTTAGCTGCTCTTAGCCCGTTCGCTCGAATCAATTATGTTGATGCGAGTTTATTTAATCAGTTAGAAGGATTAGGAATTGGGGATTAGAGATTAAGCATTAGGGATCAATCAAAAATGATTGAGGATCGACAAAAATTGACTGATTCAAAATCTAAGCTTTCGTCTTAATCACAAAGGCATGAGGACGTAAAGCTAGCGGGGTAGTCATGTCTTTACTTAGTGTCTTAGTGCCTTAGTGTTTTAGTGTCTTAGCGGTTCAAGGCTTTTAGGAGCTTATTTAATTCGCCATCTCACCCTCTAATTCTTGATCCTTCCTTAAGGCGGTATCATCAATAAAGTAATGGCTTTCAAATTGTTTAAGAAATGCAACGCGAGATTAAGTTATGGGTGATTCTAAACGTCGCAAGGAAACCTTGGGTGAAAAGTATGGGCAAGAGCCTTATGTTTTGCCCTGGCTGCCAATTAAAAAGAGCCAAGCTCAACAATTTATGAACTGGAGTACTAAAGGAGCTTGGATTGGGATCGGGGTTTTGGTCGTTTATTGGGTAACTGTGCGATTTATAGGTCCTGCTTTTGGTTGGTGGCACGTCAACTAGGCACAATGTTGTAGGTCAAATTCAGATTTAGCCCGACTGATACAAAATTCAAATCTTTCTTATTTGCAAGATTAGGTATATTGCAAACATTGTCTATAACTAGGCAAATTTGGGATTAAAAGGTTAGGCTGTAGATGTAGCATCTACCCTCGTTTTGAACCCTTAAGATTAAGGGCTTAATTTGACTGTCGTTCTTGATACTTTACAAGGCGAACTAGTTAGCTAATCTAGAACCTACAACTCTACGCACTCTCGAAAAAACATTACAGATCTAAATATATCTACACGTAAACATCTGCACCTATCGCATCAATTCCTGCACCAGGTTTAGTCCTTCACTGTTTTCTGTCTGCTCTTAGGATTAAATACTTAAGAAATTATGAAAAGGTTTAAGATTGTGTGATAAGTGTGGTGATAGGAGGTCAAGTATGTTCCTTAGACTTGCAGAACAACATCGCCAGTTCGTCCATGACCTAGTCATGAATCTCCAGGCTTTGGCGATCGTGCTAGAGCAGCGAGGTTATCTGGCGTCTTGCTACACCTGTGGCGGGCAGATGAGCAGCGCATCGTTTATGGTCAGTTTGGGGGAGAATCATTTGATTCGCTTCCTGGTATCCGACTATGGGATCACTTGGACTGAAATGCGAGACGATCGCGAGTTAATGAAATTGGAAGGTGCCGAAGCGATTAGCCAGCTTCAGGAGCTTGCCAACTTGGTGAAGTATCAGATTCAGCCATCAGATTATCGTCCAGCGATCGCTTCAATTTCTTAGCTTCCTTTGCCTCGATCGCTTTTCCGTCTTAACAAGGGCACGAAGACACAAAGCCAGGGAGATAAGTAGTCAGACTGAGTTCATTACACATCTTGTGGGATGGGCAGCTTATCCGTCCGGGCGGGTGTTTGCGAAGCGTGTCCGTAGGACAGTTACGATTAGCCCAAAAACTTTGCGATTCGATCGACAGCGATCTCCAAAAGGGCGGGATCATGCACCAATGCAAATCGGACATACCCTTCTCCAGATTTACCAAATCCTGCCCCTGGAGAAACAGCAACACCTGTTGCCTCAACCAATTGAGTACAAAATCCGATCGAATCTGATGCCCATTGATCCGGCAGTTTTGCCCAAATATACATCGTGGCGCTTGGAGTAGGAACTTGCCAGCCAATCTGGTGCATTGCTTGAATGAAAGCATCTCGACGTTGGCGAAAGGTTGCAATGACAGCTTTCACACCTTCCTGTGAACCTGTGAGTGCCGTAATCGCGCCATTCAAAATCCCTCGATATTGATTGAAATCCACGGCGGCTTTCACTTGACGCAACGCTCGAATTAACTCAGGATTACCAATCGCATAGCCCACCCGGAACCCACCCATGTTGTAGGACTTGGACAGCGTGAAAAATTCGATCGATACTGTTTTTGCAGGATCAGCCTGAAGCACGGAGCAGGGCGTGATTCCGTCAAATGTGAGATCGGCATAGGGGAAATCGTGGACTAGCACCAAATCATGCTGCTGGCAAAAGGCAACGGCTTTCTGAAAAAAGGCAAGCGGGGCAACAGCAGTCGTAGGATTGTGCGGATAACTCAATACCATCATCCGAGCTTGTGCCAACACTGGAGCAGGAATGTCCTCAAGCATGGGCAAAAAGCTATTTTTTGCTAACAACGGCATCGGATAAATTTGTCCATTTGCCAAGTATACGCCGCCTGCGTGAGAAGGATAACCTGGATCGAGCAGCAGCGCAAAATCGCCTGGATTCAATACCGCTAGCGGCAAATGGGCGGTTCCTTCCTGCGACCCGATCAATTGCAAGACTTCCGTTTCAGGATCCACTAAAATGCCAAACCTCTGCGTATACCATTGAGCAGCCGCTTGCCGGAAAGCTTGGGTGCCGTGGAACAGAAGATACCCATGAGTTGTGGGATCACGGAGAGATTGGGCGATCGCCTCTAGCACATGAGATGACGTTGGCAAATCCGATGATCCTAACGATAAATCAATGAGATCGCGTCCGGCTGCTCTAGCTCTGGCTTTCGCCTGATCCATATCAGCAAAGACATTCGATCGCAGAGAGGTGAGACGGTGAGCAAATTGCATAGTATCAAGCCGCAGAAGACAAGTGAGTATTCAGCAAATTTTCTAACTTTTGTTTGCTGATGGCTCCCTCCGAAGCTTCCAACACTTCTCCAGCGTGGAACAATCGCAACGCAGGGACACCTTCAACCTGGTACTTAGCCACCGATTCAGGATTGGGATCAATTTCCATTTTGACGATTTTGAGACGATCGCCATACTGCGCGGCGAGTGAATCCATAATTGGAGACATCAGACGGCAGGGACCACACCAGGATGCCCAAAAGTAAACCAACACAGGTTGCGTAGCGGTTAAAACCTCTGCGGGGAATTCAACGTCTGTGATAGATAAAACAGTGTTACTCATGACAAGTTGCTAAGGTGTGAAGAATGAATATAAAGAAAAATCTCCTATTCTCTAGATTACTCGTAAGTCACTCCTCACAGACAACATTCGGTATGCCCGCTTACAGGTAAGTCTCAAAATGCAGAGAGACGCGAAATACCGCGCCTCTACAAAAGGTTCTTATTAAGAAAACGATTGTTTATCGATGATCCAGTTATGCCAATTCATTTTTTACAGATTACACATCCTCGTAGGGATTAACCGCCGTTCGCCCTTCCAGTGAGCCAGTGTATCTGTAGCAAGAATTGATCGAATTGGTATCAAAGCTGATCCAGTTGCCGTTTCAATGCTTCCAGTTCATCATTCACCGAAGCATCTTGAGGGGCAGTCGTGTTCGGTGACGCAGAGGGAAGAGCTTGAGCAGGGGACGATCCGCCGAGGAGTTGGGCTTTCATTGCCGATAGTTCAGCATCCACATCGCTACCCGACTCTAGCTGAGCAAACTGACTTTCTAGATCGGCTCCTGCCAGTTCTGATGCCGCCTGAGAACGAGCCTCCATCTGGAGTACTTTTTCCTCCATTCGCTCAAATGCTGACATAGCACTACTAGTACCAAGACTACCCACCGTTTTTGCAGTTGCTCGTTCGCCTTAGCCGCCTGTGCCCTGGCTCTAAGCATATCTTTCTTCGTTTTCGCTTCAGAAATTTTGCCTTCCAGAGCGATTAAATTGCGCTTGAGAGTGTCTACCGTAGAAGACTGCTGGTCAAGCTGCGCTTTAAGAGCCGCCGCTGTTTCAGCTTGTACTTTCTTTCGGTTCAGTGCTTCTCGTGCCAGGTTTTCATCGCCTTTTTGCAGAGCTAGCCGCGCCCGTTGTTCCCAACTGTTTGATTCTGATTGCGCCTGGTTATGCTGTTGTTGAACACGCTTCTGGCTTGCGATCGCGGTTGCCACTGCCTGACGCAATTGCACCAGGTCTTCTTGCATATCAATAATGGCTTGCTCAAGAATCTTTTCTGGATCTTCGGCGGCGCTGACGGCGGCATTAAGATTCGATCGAACAACCCGACTTACACGGTCAAATAGTCCCATGACTTTGTCTCTTTCCTTTTTGGGTGTACGAGATAAGCGGCTAAAGACTGGTCAGAATCTCCACTTCAACCTGCCTTAGATTTCACCAGTTAGGCTGAGGTAAGCTGATCCCTGTCATTGTCTTAACATATCTCTGGCCTAGACTCCTAGGATCTAGAGATTAAGCTTTTTAGTCTTGCATCCAGTCATACTTGTATTTTAGAAAAGGGATTGAGGATTGGGGCAGGGGAGTGAATGATGGAAATGGGAGCAATTTTTGATCCAACAGGGATTTATCGCTATGCGCTGTGGCGATCGTGGAATCCCTTGCTCCCCCGAATTGTCTTCATCATGCTCAATCCCAGCACCGCCGATTCTCACATCAACGATCCCACGATTCGCCGTTGCATTCAGTTTGCTCAAACTTGGGGCTACGGAACATTAGAGGTAGTAAATCTGTTTGGGCTGAAGACAACCGATCCTCAGGAGTTACTCAAAAAAGACGATCCGGTAGGAGTAGAGTGCGATCGTCACTTAGGGGCTGCCATCGATCGCGCCGAGCAAATTCTGGTAGCTTGGGGGAATTGGGGCTGCTTACATCAACGCGATCGGGTTGTTATGGAGCAACTACCCTCCAAAAAAAAGGTTTATTGTTTGGGCATAAATCGATCGGGACAACCGCGCCATCCGCTTTACGTCAAACGCGATACGTTGCCTACCCTCTACAATCCTAGACTCTAGATTTTTTGACTAATACCCCATTTGGCGCATCTGGTCGCGGAGGCTACGAGCGATCGGATCATCCGGTTGAAGTTGCAGGGCGCGATCGACGGATGCGGCGGCTTCAGCAAATCGACCCAGACCCCACAGTACGGCTCCTCGGTTACTCCAGGCTTCAGCAAAATTGGGATCGAGATTAACGGCTTTGTCCAGGGCAACGAGCGCTTCCTCAGAAAGATTCAGTTGATAAAGGGCTGTCCCTTTGTTATTCCAGGCAGGGACGAAATCAGATTTAAGGGCGATCGATTGTTCATAGAGTTCAAGGGCGGCTTGAGGTTGCTGCTGAAGCTCCAAAGCATGCCCCTTGCTCCATAGGGCTTCTGGATAATTAGGGTTGATCGCGAGAGCCGCATCGCAAGCTGTGATTGCTTCTGCATGTTTCTGTACGCGATTGAGGCTATAACACTTACCCCAATAGGCTTCAGCCGATTTAGGGTGAAGCGCGATGACTTGGTCGTAAAGCGCAATTGCCTCCTGAAACTGTGCTTTTTCTCGCAGTTGATCCGCCTGAACTAGCAGATCGTTGGCTTGGGCGATCGGGTCTGGCGCATCTGGAGAAGGAGACGCGGTGATGGAACTTGGCTCCAGAGCGGGGGTAGAAATCACTGGGAAGTCGGGCAATGGTTCATCAGATCGAGAAAATGTGAACGCTTTAACCAGGATGAATAGCAACCCGATCGCCGCCAAACCAATCAACGGCAACAGTAGCGTACGATTGACTCGCCCAAACTGTTTCTCTAACGAGGTCAGCAATGATGAATCATCGATCGTCGTTGGGCCAGTCAGTTGATGGTTGGCATGGTTGGCATGGTTGGCATGGTTGGCATGGTTGGCGAAGACTTCCGTAGGAACTTGGCTGTCCAAAGATGAAAGCGCAGGAGGCTCCACTTCCACAAATGATTCATAATTGGTCTGAGGAATTGAGTGTGCCATCGCCTCAGAAGATTCAGGTGGAGAAGAGCCTGGCTTCCAAGGAAGGGTTGGTTCCACAACTGGACTAGAACTACCCAGGATGGTATTAGGAATAGATGACTCCTGCGTAAAGGTCAATTCATCCGCATCAGAGCGATCAGAACCGGCTGAACCCTCTATCTGAGTCGCTGGAGTGGGTTGGATTGCTTTAACGGACAACGCCTGGATGGCCGTAAAAGCTTCTGATGCTGTGGGATAACGCATCCGAAAGTCATAGCGCACCATCTTCTCCAAATATGCGACAAGCTCAGGACTGGCTTGGGGGGCAAGATGCTGCCACTGAACTTCTCCCGTTTGTGGATCTTCTCGAAGAAATTTTGGCGCAACCCCTGTCAATGCCTGAATGCCGATTTTGCCAACAGCATAAACATCGCTGCTGAAGCGAGGATGTCCAGCGATTTGCTCATTGGGCATATAGCCACGTGTTCCGATCGAAATCGTTTTCGTTGGGCCTGAGTTTGGATCAGCCAGTTGAACGCTGGCTTGCTTCACAGCACCAAAGTCAATCAGCACGATCCTGCCATCTCGCCGTCGCCGCATTAAATTGGCAGGCTTAATGTCTCGATGAATCACACCCTGCTGATGCACGAATGCTAAAACACCCAAGATATCTTTTAGCAGCGCAAAAACCTGTCCTTCTTCCCAGGGTCGATCCGTAATCAATTCCTGAGCAAGGGGTTCACCAATAATCAGTTCTTGAGCTAAGAAAAATTCTTGATCATGTTCAAAATGGGCAAGCAGACGAGGAATTTGATCGTGATCGCCAAGCTGATAAAGCACATTGGCTTCCGTGTCGAATAGCCGTTTCGCTATTTGAAAACTCCGGGCATCATTCACCTGTGGTTTTAGTTGCTTAACAACACACCGAGGATGTCCTGGTAGGTGCATATCTTCTGCGAGGAACGTTTGACCAAATCCTCCAGTTCCCAATTGCCCAATCAGTTTATAGCGACCACCCAACAGAGATTCGGGTGTAGCTGGCTGAAAAATACGCAAAAAATTCACAGGTTTGCTCACCTTAACTGCAAATGCCACCTGACTCTTTCTTCAGCGATCGAGTTTGGCATCAGGTTATCAGGTCAATAACAGGTTAATATTCGCTATCAGGTTAAGTTAGCTTAGTATCGATAAACACAGCAACTTATAAAAACCGCCTAGATGTAGATTTCACCCCGTCTGGTCAAAGATAAGTGAATAATTTGATTTTCATCTTCCCTGGCAAAAGAACCTTCTACAATCAGCATCAGTTCATCAATATTTTGACCAATACTCAAGCTAGGGTTAAGAATAAAAATTCCAGGAACACGCCGTCCCTGATTAATGGGATCGATTAGATGCACGGGCATAGAGCCACAATTATTCGTTACTAGAACGAATTTATGCTCTCCACACACCAGTACTGTCTGCTTAGGATCATGAACGAAATCCAAAGTGGTGTTATTGCATCCGATCGATCGTGCGATATTGAATCGCTTCAGCCACATGATGAGTCTGTAAATGTTCATCTCCAGTCAGATCGGCGATCGTTCTGGCGACTTTGAGAATGCGATCGGTGGCTCTGGCGGAGAGTCCTAGCTTGCGAATCGCGTTCTCCAACAGATTCCGAGTTGCATCATCTAATCGACACCATTGCTTGAGGTGACGAGGCTGCATTTCAGCATTACAGCGAAGCGGTTCTTTTTGAAAGCGATCGTGGGCGCGTCGTCGAGCCGTCTCAACTCGTTGTCGAACCGCCGCCGATTCTTCCCCAGATTGCTGTTGCGTGATTTCCTCTGGCTTCAAGCGATTAACAGCCACCTGCAAATCGATCCTATCCATTAATGGACCTGAAAGCTTTGCCCAATATTGTTCGCGGCTTCTGGGAGAACAGGTGCAAGGTTGAATCGTGTCGCCAAAATAGCCGCACGGACACGGATTAGTACTCGCAACTAACGTGAATTTGGCAGGAAAGGAGACAGATTGGCGAGTCCGCGAGATCGTAACTTGACCATCCTCAAGCGGCTGACGAAGAAATTCCAGGACATCGCGTTTGAATTCGGTTAATTCATCCAGAAATAAAACACCTCGGTGCGCCAGAGAAATTTCTCCGGGTCTAGGAAAACTGCCACCCCCAACTAAAGAGGGACCGGAAGCAGAATGATGAGGGCTGCGAAAGGGACGATCGCTCACTAATGTTCCCCGATCCTTTAGCATCCCTGCAACAGAATGAATTTGAGTAACCTCAAGAGCTTCTTGAAAAGTCAATGACGGTAAAATTCCGGGTAATCGCCTCGCTAGCATCGTCTTTCCGCTCCCCGGAGGACCCACAAAGATGAGATTGTGACCACCTGCTGCTGCAATCTCTAGTGCCCGACGTGCATGAGCCTGCCCTTTGACATCTTTGAGATCGAGTCCTTGAAAGCGCGATCGCACTAACTCTTCGACACCATTGACTTGAATGGGTTGGTAGCGGCTCGGTTCATTAAGAAAATCGGCAACTTCAGAAAGATGCTGGAAGCCATACACCATTAGACCTTGAACGACGGCTGCTTCGCGGGCATTGTCAACTGGAACGATTAAGCCTTTGATGCCGAGACGTTGAGCCGTTGCTGCGATCGCCAACACGCCCGCAACAGAACGCAACCCCCCATCCAGCGAGACTTCACCCAAAAACAAGAACTCTTCCAAACGCTGGGTATTCACTTGCTCAGAAGCGGCTAAAATTCCGATGCTGATTGGTAAATCAAAACTAGGACCTTCTTTCCGCAAGTCAGCCGGAGTCAAGTTAACAACAATTTTCCGCATTGGGAAGGCATAACCAGCGTTCTTCAAAGCTGCCTTGACTCGTTCCTTCGACTCTTGCACAGCCGCATCTGGCAAGCCGACAACCACAATCCCCGGTAATCCTCCAGCAATATCAACTTCAACCCCTACCCGAACCGCGTCAATTCCAACGAGCGATGCACTCCAAACCCTGGCAAGCATGATGTATTCCGATGCCTTTTACTGCGATATGGCTATTGGTTAGGATGCCCGGAACGGCTTTAACAAAACACAAATATTGTTCCACCTGTAAATTTCTGTTGATGGATAGCAGGGGTGTAGGGGCAATTCCGGCGGGTTGCCTATCGACAACGAGGGGTAAGGAAGCTATCAAGCCACAAAAAAGCTCCCCAACTCGCTCTTAGTAGCCAGAGAGCTTCAAGCACTCATCGAAAGTTGAATGGATGTGACGATCGAAATGTTTCGTCATGACCACTCACCTTATAGAATTGCAGCAAACCAAGGATTTTGCGGTTTAATTTTGTAAACTCATGAGTGACAATTCAGACACTATTTTCGGCAGAATTGCTCGAAAGGAAATTCCAGCCGATATTGTCTACGAGGACAATTTGTGCCTTGCCTTTCGAGATATCAATCCTCAAGCTCCTGTTCACGTTTTGGTGATTCCCAAGCAAGCGATCGCGAAGCTAGCAGATGCAGAGTCGCACGATCATGCACTTATGGGTCATTTATTGCTGACTGTTAAGCGTGTCGCGGATCAATTGGGATTAGAGAATGGCTATCGCGTTGTGATTAACACGGGTAAGGATGGCGGACAAACGGTATATCACCTGCATTTGCACCTGCTTGGCGGTCGGCAAATGACTTGGCCCCCTGGCTAAAAATGTAAAGATTCTCAAGGAAAACTGTAGATAATGAAAAACTTCCGAGGAGAGCTTTACAAAGCTCAACATATCCCTTAATATTATTCACATGAGGGAAGCGATTCACTCAATACATCTAAAACACTACTAAATCAAGCACTCATCAATACACATGACCACAACTTTACAGCGTCGCGAAAGCGCCAACCTGTGGGAGCAGTTCTGCGCGTGGGTCACAAGCACCGAAAACCGCCTTTACATCGGCTGGTTCGGCGTCCTG